>NZ_JACOPK010000022.1:0-503 GCF_014288055.1 Agathobaculum hominis | reverse complement strand
ACATCAGAGGACCACGATAACTGGTCCTCTTGACATTCCTCAATAGCTCAGTTGGTAGAGCATGCGGCTGTTAACCGCAGGGTCGTTGGTTCGAGTCCAACTTGAGGAGCCAGAAGAAACAGGGTTTGCCGCTGCTGAAAGTTAATCCGGTGGCGGCAAAACTTGTATCATAAGCCTTTTATGGGCCTTTAGCTCAGTTGGTTAGAGCAACCGGCTCATAACCGGTCGGTCCCGGGTTCAAGTCCCCGAAGGCCCACCAAATTAAAAAGAAAAACGTATTCGGCCCGGTAGCTCAGTTGGTTAGAGCGCTAGCCTGTCACGCTAGAGGCCGTGGGTTCAAGTCCCATCCGGGTCGCCAGAAACGACGACTGCGAAGCCGTCGTTTTCCTTTTGCTGATATAGCTCAGTCGGTAGAGTGCATCCTTGGTAAGGATGAGGTCACCAGTTCGAATCTGGTTATCAGCTCCATCAAAGCATCATCTTCGGATGATGCTTTTTTGTTT
>NZ_JACOPK010000021.1:0-693 GCF_014288055.1 Agathobaculum hominis | reverse complement strand
AATCTCAAAAAGATTCTCGCACTGGTACTGGCGTTCGCTTGCGCGTTCACTATGTTTGCCGGTGCGGCGTTCACGGATCAGGCCGACATCAAGGTCGAGAATGAAGTCGTGGACACTCTCATTGAGCTGGGCGTAATCAACGGTTACACCGACGGTTCGTTCAAGCCCAATGACACCGTAACTCGTGCGGAGATGGCGAAGATGATCTACGTGCTGCGCACTGGTAACTCTGACGCTTCTGCGTACAACAATGACAAGACCAGCTTTACTGATGTCAACGGCCACTGGGCCGCTGGCTTCATCAAGTACTGCCAGTCTGTCGGCATCATCGCTGGCCAGTCTGCAACCAAGTTTGCACCGGACCAGACCGTAACCGCTCAGGAAGCTGCTAAGATGCTGCTCGTAACCCTCGGCTACGACGCTAACAAGGCAGGCCTGGTAGGCATCAACTGGGCATCCAAGACCAACGCTCTGGCTGACGAGAACGGCCTGCTCGAGGATGTTAACACTTCCTTCACCGGTTCGTGCCCGCGTCAGTACGCTGCTCAGCTGATCTACAACGCAATCGATACCCCGACCGTTGTATGGCGTGACGATGCTTACACCAACGTAACTCTGCTTGGCGACGACAACAAGACCGTTGGCGAGAAGTTCATGAACCTCAAGAAGACCACCGCTGTTCTGGAGGACGTT
>NZ_JACOPK010000020.1:0-821 GCF_014288055.1 Agathobaculum hominis | reverse complement strand
ACAATGGCTGATTTCAATAACACCAACCTCGCCGATTTTTCCGGCGTATGGGTATTCTGTGAGCAGCGTCAGGGCAAGCTGCAGCCGACCGTACTCGAGCTGATCTCCGAGGCACGCAAGCTGGCTGACGATATGGGCACCGAGGTTTGCGGCCTGCTGCTCGGCGGCAAGGGCGTAGCTGATTCCATGGCGAAGGAGCTGGGCGCTTACGGCGCTGACAAGGTTCTCGTCTGCGAGTCCGATCTGCTCGATACCTACACCACCGATGCTTACGCAAAGGTTATCTGCGACACCGTTATGGCTAAGAAGCCGGAGATCCTGCTGATCGCCGCTACCAACATTGGCCGTGACCTCGGCCCGCGCTGCGCAGCTCGTCTGCACACCGGTCTGACCGCAGACTGCACCCACCTCGACGTTGACGTTGAGAAGTACGCAGCATTCCTCAAGGAAGCTTCCACCCTGCCGCAGGCACAGCTGGACGCGCTCAACCGTGAGGACCGCAACCTGAAGATGACCCGTCCGGCATTCGGCGGCCATCTGATGGCTACCATCATCTGCCCGCGCTTCCGTCCGCAGATGGCGACCGTTCGTCCGGGCGTTCTGAAGAAGGGCGAGTACAACGAGGCTAAGGCTAACGCAGTAGTCGTTGAGCCGGTAGCTTTCGAGCTGTCCGATGCAGACATCAAGACCAAGGTTCTCGAGGTCGTTAAGGAAGCTAAGGAGCTGGTCGACCTGACCGGCGCTGAGGTAGTCGTATCCGTAGGCCGCGGCATCTCCAAGGACGTTGACACCGGCATCAAGCTGGCTGAAGAGCTGGCTGG
>NZ_JACOPK010000019.1:0-1399 GCF_014288055.1 Agathobaculum hominis | reverse complement strand
CTTCATGGGGAAATTCCTCCTTATAAAATTTTTTGAGCTTTCGCTCATTTCGTTAAGTATAATACCATAGCGCGCCCCCACGGTCAACGGATTTTCGCGAGATGTAACATAAGCGTAATATTACACGCCGCATTACACCGCCTGCCGCCGCGCGGCGGATTTCATATTGTCGGTTTCTGCCGCTTTCCCGTAAAATAAAGGTGACTCGCGCGGTTTTTTCGCCCGGTCATCACTTTCAGGAGGTTTTATCATGGAAAATATTCGCGTTTTTGAGGAGGGCGGCTATATTCATTTTATCCTGCGCCCCGAGGAGCTGATGCGGCTGCGCTACTCGGAACAGTCGACGATCGCCTTTTCCGCGTTTATGGACGGCTGGCTCGGCCAGATGAAAACGCAGGTGCGCCAAAATACGATGGACGGCTATCGGTATGCCTTCGAAAAGCATATCCGGCCGTTTTTTGATGCGCGGGGGATGACCCTCGCGACCGCCCGGCCGATGGATTTTCAGGATTTCGTCAATTTTAAGTTCGAGCAGGGCCTTTCTCCGACCTCGATCGCGAAATTTCACTCGATAATGCACAAATGTCTGAAATATGCCGTCGCGCTCCAGATTATCCCGAATAATCCCGCGGATAACGTCATGCTGCCCAAGCGGCGCCGCTTCCGCGGGCAGGTCTACGACCGCGCGCAGCTGAATGTTTTCCTTGCGGCGGCTTTGCAGTCCCCCGCCGAGGCGGCGTTTGTCCTCGCCGCAAGCTACGGCCTCCGGCGGAGCGAGTGCGCCGGGCTGAGGTGGAGCGCGATCGACTTCCGCGCGCGGCGCATGGTCATCAACCACACCGCCATTCTCTCGAACGGGCGGATTCTCTATGTCGATAACGTCAAGACCCGCTCGAGCTACCGCACGCTGCCGCTGTCGGACTCGCTGCGGCGGTATCTGACCGATCTTCGCCGCCGCCAGAAGGAAAACCGCCGGAAATACGGCAAAGCCTACCACCAGAGCGATTATGTCTGCGTCCGTGAGGACGGCACGCCGCTCCGCCCGGACTATATTTCCCGCGAGTTCGGGCGCGTCTGCCGCCGCGCCGGTCTGCCGTGCATCCGGTTTCACGATCTGCGGCATTCGGTCGCGACGCTCCTGCTTCAGCAGGGCTTTTCCCTTAAGCAGATTCAGGAATGGCTCGGTCATTCGGATATCGCCACGACCGCAAACGTTTACGCGCACGTGCCGTATGTGGAGAAGGAGTCTATCGCCAAGAGCGCGATTCCGATCATCGAAATCTGAGAGCTGCAAGATTATTCCAGCTTTTCAGAGCGCGCGATTTTCTGAAAAATTCGGAAAAGTCAACGATTTTTTCTAAATTGCGGGTTTAACCGTGAAATTGATTATTTTGCCTGC
>NZ_JACOPK010000018.1:0-1680 GCF_014288055.1 Agathobaculum hominis | reverse complement strand
CTCGTATAATAAGTTAAAAGTAAATAGTTTCAGGTATCAGCAGGCTTTGAGGTGCCCGTGATACAATAGCTGTAGGACAGCAGGGTCAAGTTCTTGGACCTCCAGTTGAGCCGCAAGGCTGCTTCATTGTAAGTCCGTTCCCCTGAGCCGGAAGTTAGCTGCAAACTCATTGGCTGTTTGCCAGAACGCAGGCCGCCCTTTCAGCAGTGAGGGCTATCGCATTGGCCGGTTCTGGAATGATTCTGATACGCGAGGTTGCGGATGCTCCGGTTATCATGGGTATCTCAAAGCCTGCTGGCCTGAAATCTCCATGTGGGGAGGTGAAAATTATGAATCCATTATTCGTTGGCATTGATGTGAGCAGCAGGAATAATGTTGCCTATTTAATGAAGCCGGACGGCAGCAAGCACTCCAGCTTCTCCGTGCAAAACAACCTTGGCGGTGCTAAAATACTCTCAGAGAGAATCGTGTCGGCACTGGAATCTGTTCCGCTCAGCGATTTGGTAATTGGTCTGGAAGCTACCTCTATCTACGGGGACAGTCTTGTCTATGCACTCCGTGAGGATGGCAGCTTAGGCCGATTTCAGAGGAAAATCCATGTTCTGAACCCAAAGCAGGTTCGAAAGTTCAAGGAAGCCTATCCTGACCTGCCAAAGAACGATTGGGTGGATGCCTTTGTGATTGCCGACCATCTCCGTTTCGGCAGAATTGCCAAGGAGGTCTATATGGACGACTATCGCTACCAGGCGCTCAGAACGCTTACCCGATCCAGATTTGACATTATTCAGAACCTGACCAGAGAAAAACAGCGGTTTGCCAACTATCTGTTCCTCAAATGCTCCGGTATCGCGCAAGCTAAGGATATTCAGAATACCAGCGCCACTACCATCGCGCTCATGGAACGATTTGAAACAGTGGACGACTTGGCTAACGCTGATCTGGATGAACTGACTGCTTTTATTGCCGAAACAGGACGAGGTAGATTTGCTGATCCAGATGCTGCTGCTAAAGCAGTGCAGGCTGCGGCCAGAGGATCTTACCGGCTGCCTAAGACGGTGAACGACACTGTAAATCAAGCTATGGCCGTTTCTATCGCTTCTATGCGGGCATTGAAGGAGCAGGTCAAGGTGCTGGACAAAGCCATTGAGCAGCAGTTTGAGATCATCCCGAATACATTGACCTCCATCCCTGGCATTGGCAAAGTCTACTCCGCCGGTATCATCGCTGAAATTGGCGATATCCATCGGTTTGATTCTCAAGCCTCGGTTGCTAAATTTGCCGGTCTTGTCTGGCACAGAAATCAGTCCGGTGATTTTGAAGCCGAACATTCTCAGATGATCAAATCTGGCAACCGCTACCTCCGCTACTACCTGCTGGAAGCCGCCAACTCCGTGAGAAGATGCGACTCCGAGTTCCGGCGCTACTATGACCTCAAATTCAAAGAGGTCAACAAGTACCAGCACAAACGCGCACTCGCCTTAACTGCCAGAAAACTGGTCCGGTTGGTCTTTCGACTGCTGAAGGATAACCGCCTGTATATTCCGCCGGAGGACTGAGCGTACCGCCTGCCGCTCTGATGAACAGGCCCTGTTTCAAAATTGGAAGAGGCAGGGCTTGGGTAGGTGTTGCCTTTTTACGGCCGGTACGGTGTAGTTGCACTGTTTTTCTTCAAATTTTTTT
>NZ_JACOPK010000016.1:0-3007 GCF_014288055.1 Agathobaculum hominis | reverse complement strand
CGTACTACAAATAGCTAAATTTAACCGAGATTACTCTAATAATTGAGATAAACGAAAGTTTATCCGCTACAATCCATGTAAATGGATTTTACAGCTGGTCAAGCTGTAAAGGGCGCAAGGGGAATGCCTTGGCACTGAGAGCCGACGAAGGACGCGACAAGCTGCGATAAGCTACGGGGAGCCGCAAATGGGCTTTGATCCGTAGATTTCCGAATGGGGAAACCCGGCAGAGCAATACTCTGTCAACGTACACTGAATACATAGGTGTACGTGGGGAACCGCCTGAACTGAAACATCTAAGTAGGGCGAGGAAGAGAAATCAACCGAGATTCCGCTAGTAGTGGCGAGCGAACGCGGAAGAGGCCAAACCGGAGGTAGCAATATTTCCGGGGTTAGGACTGCAACATGTAACTTTAATCTTTAACTGAATGCTTTGGGAAGAGCAGCGAAACAGGGTGACAGCCCCGTAAGTGAAAGAGATTGAGTGCTAGCAGTATCCAGAGTACCAGCGGACACGTGAAACCCGCTGGGAAGATGGGGGGACCATCCTCCAAGCCTAAATACTACTCAGTGACCGATAGTGGAGCAGTACCGTGAGGGAAAGGTGAAAAGCACCCCGGGAGGGGAGTGAAAGAGAACCTGAAACCTTGTGCTTACAAGCACCGAGAGCACGTTAAAGTGTGATCGGGTACTTTTTGTAGAACGGTCCGGCGAGTTAATATTTGCAGCGAGGTTAAGTAACTGGAGTTACGGAGCCGTAGCGAGAGCGAGTCTGAATAGGGCGTATGAAGTTGCAGGTATTAGACCCGAAACCGGGTGACCTATCCATGAGCAGGCTGAAGCGGTGGTAAGACACCGTGGAGGGCCGCACCCACGTCTGTTGAAAAAGCCGGGGATGACTTGTGGATAGCGGAGAAATTCCAATCGAACTCGGAGATAGCTGGTTCTCCCCGAAATAGCTTTAGGGCTAGCGTTATTTTAGATTACCGGAGGTAAAGCACTGAATGGTCTAGGGGCCGCGAGGTTACCAAAGCCTATCAAACTCTGAATGCCGGATAATTGATGAATAGCAGTCAGACTGTGTGAGATAAGTCTCATAGTCAAAAGGGAAACAGCCCAGATCTACAGCTAAGGTCCCAAATGAACACTAAGTGGAAAATGATGTGAAACTGCGAAGACAACCAGGATGTTGGCTTAGAAGCAGCCACTCATTCAAAGAGTGCGTAATAGCTCACTGGTCGAGTGGTTTTGCGCAGAAAATGTAACGGGGCTAAGTGTTCAACCGAAGCTTAGGCATTGCAGTAATGCATTGGGTAGGGGAGCGTCGTATGCGGGGCGAAGTCAGAGCGGAAGCACTGGTGGACTGCATACGAGTGAGAATGCCGGAATAAGTAGCGAGAATTATGTGAGAATCATAATGGCCGAAAATCTAAGGTTTCCTGGGGAAGGTTCGTCCGCCCAGGGTTAGTCGGGAGCTAAGCTCAGGCCGAAAGGCGTAGGCGATGCACATACGGTAGAAATTCCGTAACCACCGAACTTTAAGCTAGAGGGACGCTTTCTTCAAGGTTATCCCGGGCGATGGTTGCCCCGGGCGTAAGGGACCGAAATTTAGTAGGGAAGTAACTGGCGAGAGAGACGAGAAAAGCTCTAGTGTATACTAAGGTGCCCGTACCGCAAACCGACACAGGTAGAAGGGATGAGTATTCTAAGGCCAACGGGAGAAGGGTTGTTAAGGAACTCGGCAAATTGGCCCCGTAACTTCGGGATAAGGGGCGCCTGCGAGAGCAGGCCGCAGTGAAAAGGCCCAAGCGACTGTTTAGCAAAAACACAGCTCTCTGCTAAATCGAAAGATGACGTATAGGGGGTGACGCCTGCCCGGTGCTGGAAGGTTAAGGGGAGTGCTTAGCGCAAGCGAAGGTGCGAACTTAAGCCCCAGTAAACGGCGGCCGTAACTATAACGGTCCTAAGGTAGCGAAATTCCTTGTCAGGTAAGTTCTGACCCGCACGAATGGCGTAACGATTTGGGCACTGTCTCAACAGCCCGCCCGGCGAAATTGTAGTACCGGTGAAGATGCCGGTTTCCCGCAACTAGACGGAAAGACCCCATGGAGCTTCACTGTAGCTTGATATTGGACTTCGGTATTCCATGTACAGGATAGGTGGGAGGCTAGGAAGCGAGCGCGCCAGCGTTCGTGGAGCCGTCCTTGGGATACCACTCTTGGGATATTGGAGTTCTAACCTGCGACCATGAATCTGGTCGGGGGACATTGTCAGGTGGGCAGTTTGACTGGGGCGGTCGCCTCCAAAAGAGTAACGGAGGCGCTCAAAGGTTCGTTCAGCACGGACGGAAATCGTGCACTGAGTGTAAACGCATAAACGAGCCTAACTGCGAGAATGACGGTTCGAGCAGTAACGAAAGTTGGAGTTAGTGATCCGGCGGTATGTGAATGGAAATGCCGTCGCTCAACGGATAAAAGCTACCCTGGGGATAACAGGCTGATCTCCCCCAAGAGTCCACATCGACGGGGAGGTTTGGCACCTCGATGTCGGCTCATCGCATCCTGGGGCTGAATTCGGTCCCAAGGGTTTGGCTGTTCGCCAATTAAAGCGGTACGCGAGCTGGGTTCAGAACGTCGTGAGACAGTTCGGTCCCTATCTGTTGCGGGCGCAGGAATATTGAGAGGAGCTGTCCTTAGTACGAGAGGACCGGGATGGACGTACCGCTGGTGCACCAGTTGTTCTGCCAAGGGCATAGCTGGGTAGCTAAGTACGGACGAGATAAACGCTGAAGGCATCTAAGCGTGAAACTCCCCTCGAGATAAGTGTTCCCATCCTTCGGGAGTAAGGCCCCTTGTAGACTACAAGGTTGATAGGTCAGGAGTGGAAGTGCAGTAATGTATGGAGCGGACTGATACTAATAGGCCGAGGGCTTGACCTAAAGAATTAGGTGTAACCTCGATGAAGAATAGCGATTGCGAGTAAGATTGTTCAGTTTTGAAGGTGTAAA
>NZ_JACOPK010000015.1:0-22454 GCF_014288055.1 Agathobaculum hominis | reverse complement strand
TGCGTGTTAATGGTGATGAGGGTACACCTGTTCCCATTCCGAACACAGTAGTTAAGCTCATTTACGGTGACAATACTTGGCTGGCGACGGCCCGGGAAGATAACTCAACGCGCACACAAAACACCGATCCTTTGGGGTCGGTGTTTTGTTATACGTATCTATATTTCCAATACAGTATTCCAATGAAATTGAGGCTTTTATGTATCAGTATATTCTTTTTGATCTGGATGGAACATTGACTGATCCGCGTGAGGGAATTACCAAATCGGTGCAGTATGCGCTGGATAAAATGGGTATTTCGGAGCCGGATCTTTCATCCCTCGAGCATTTTATCGGCCCTCCGCTGTATGATGAATTCCGCCGCTGCTACAATATGGACGATCAGCAGGCGAAAACAGCTGTCGCGGCCTATCGTGAACGCTTTGGGACCGTTGGCTGGACGGAAAATATCCTTTTCGACGGCGTTCCGGAACTGCTCATCGCTCTGCATGACGCTGGAAAGAAAATCGCGATCGCATCCTCCAAACCGACTGTTTTCGTCCGGAAAATTCTGCATATGTTTGAAATTGAACAGTATTTTGATGTTGTCTCCGGCGCGTCGCTCGATGGAAAGATCGGAACGAAAGCGCAGGTCGTTCAGCAGGCACTCGATGCCTTCCGCATCGCGGAGCGTAATGATGCAGTTCTGGTCGGTGATCGCTTTCATGACGTTGAGGGCGCACGCGCGTGCGGCCTTTCCTGCATCGGCATAACGCTCGGCTTCGGCGGCCGGGAAGAGCTCGTGTCCGCCGGCGCGGCTGCGGTCGTTGATACGCTCGATGAATTACGCGAGATTCTCCTTGGCTGACCGGTGCATGCCTATCAGAATGCCTGAAAAAATGACGGTAATGTCGCTTTACCCCATCGGTTTTGTGTGGTATACTATATCTGCAAAGGCTTAATTGAGTTTTGATCTGCCTGAAAGCCAATAACAGGCAAATTTTACACGATGGATACATATTTGCACATGCTCGGCTGTGAAAATAGGGAAAGGTATGAAAGATTATGTTCGGGTACGAACCGGAATATATTGACTGCGGAGATGCCCGTATCGCCTGCTACGATATCGGGCGAGGACATCCGCTCATTCTGCTGCACGGAAACGGTGAGGACAGCTCTTACTGGAATGCGCAGATTTCCGAATTTACCCGTTTCATGCGTGTGATCGCTGTGGACAGCCGCGGTCACGGCGCGTCGGACAGCGGAACAAAGGGGCTCTCCTTTGAACTGATGGCGCAGGATCTTAAGCATATTCTGGATGTCAAGGACATCAAAAAGGCATTTTTCCTCGGCTTTTCGGACGGCGGAAACCTTGCAATCAAGTTTGCGCTGCAATGGCCGGACATGGTCGAGAAGCTCGTGCTCAACGGCGCAAATGTGGAAATGTTCTTCGGCGTTAAGCCGCATGTACAGCTGACAACATTCGCCGGTTACGGCGCAGCCTCGCTGTTCAGCCGCATCAGCCGCAAGGCTGCGCGCCGGCGTGATGTGCTCGGCCTCATGGTGCACCCTTACGGTGTGCGCATGGACGACCTTGCCCGGCTCGAAATGCCGACGCTCATCATTGTCGGCGAGCATGACATGATCAAGGACAGGCAGACGCGCGAGATGGCGGCGCATATTCCGCACTGCCGCGTCGAGGTGTTCCGCGACGGCGACCATTTTGTCGCCGCGAAGCAGCCGTCTCGCTTTAACCGCACGGTTATGGAATTCATTTTAGGGAGATAAGCAAACATGGAATTTTTGAAAGCAGGAGAACCTGTCGAGAGCAATATTTTCAATCAGCTGGACGAAAAAAAACGCGCGCTGATCGAAAAAGGCGTTGACGTCATCAATCTATCGATCGGCACGCCGGATTTTCAGCCGGACAGGCACGTGATGGAGGCTGTGAGCAGAGCCGCTCTCGATCCGGATATGTACAAGTATTCGCTGACCGAGACTCCCGAGCTGCTCGAAGCCGTTGAAAAGTGGTACAAGCGCCGCTATGATGTCGATCTCGCGGACGACGAGATCATTCAGGTTTCCGGCTCGCAGGAGGGCTTTGCGCACATCGGCTTTGCGTTTGCAGGGCCGAACGACCTCATTCTTGCGCCGGACCCGGGCTACCCGATCTTCACCTTCGGTCCGCTCATGACCGGTGCGACCATTGCGCTCTATCCGCTGCGCGAGGAAAATAACTGGCAGCTCGATTTTAACGATATTCCGGAGGATATTGCGGAGCGCGCCAAGGCGATCGTTGTTTCCTATCCGAACAACCCGACCACGGCCGTTGCCGACCGCGCGTTTTATGAAAAGCTCGTGCTGTTTGCACGCGAGCACAACATGATCGTGCTGCATGACAACGCCTATTCCGACCTCATGCTCGACGGCACGGACGGTCTGTCCTTCCTGTCTATTCCGGGCGCGAAGGAGGTCGGCGTTGAGTTCAACTCGCTCTCCAAGACCTACAATCTGACCGGCATGCGCGTGTCGTTTGTTGTCGGCAACCGTGAGCTGATCGCGCGCTTCCGTGCGTTCCGCTCGCAGATCGACTACGGCACGTTCTATCCCATTCAGGCAGGCGCTGTGGCGGCGCTGAACGGGCCGCAGGACATCGTCATGCGCAACCGCAAGGGCTACATGGCGCGCCGCGACGCGCTGTGCGGCGGTCTGCGCAGCATCGGCTGGAACGTCCCCGACGCGCAGGGTACGATGTTCGTCTGGGCGAAGGTGCCGGAGGGCTACGCCTCCTCGGCGGAGTTCGCGCTCGACCTGCTCGAAAAGACCGGCGTGATCGTCGTTCCGGGCAGCGCGTTCGGCAGGCACGGCGAAGGCTATGTTCGTATGGCGCTCGTCGTTCCGCCCGAGAGGATGCAGGAAGCCGTCCGCAGGATTGCTGAGAGCGGCATTCTGAACAGGTAACATGAAACAAGGCGGAGAGCCGGCCGCAGCCGGCTCTCCGTTTTTTGGACCCGAAGGGAGCGGAAAGAATGAAACTCATTTCATGGAATGTGAACGGCCTGCGCGCGTGCATGGGCAAGGGCTTTCTGGAGTTTGTTGCGGAGCAGCAGCCGGATATGCTGTGTCTGCAGGAGACAAAAATGCAGCAGGGGCAGGCGGATGTGCCGCTCGAGGGCGGCTATCACGAATACTGGAACTCGGCGGAGAAAAAGGGTTACTCGGGTGTGGCACTGTTTACAAAGACTGAGCCGCAGTCTGTGACGCTCGGTCTCGGCATCGACGAGCACGACCATGAGGGCCGCGTTATCACGGCGGACTACGGCGAATTCTATCTGGTAACGGTCTACACGCCGAATGCGCAGGACGGCCTCAAGCGGCTGGACTACCGCATGCGGTGGGAGGACGCCTTCCGCGATTACCTGTGCCGTCTGGACAAGGATAAGCCGGTCATCGTATGCGGCGATATGAATGTCGCGCATGAGGAGATCGACCTCAAGAACCCCAAGACCAACCGGAAGAATGCCGGCTTTTCGGACGAGGAGCGCGGCAAGATGACCGAGCTGCTCGCCGCCGGCTTCACGGATACCTTCCGTCATTTTTACCCCGGGCTGGAGGGTGCGTACTCGTGGTGGAGCTACCGCTTTCACGCGCGCGAGAAGAACGCAGGCTGGCGTATCGACTATTTCCTCGTGTCCAGCCGCTTTGTAGACCGCGTTAAGAGCGCGTCCATTCTGAGCGATGTGTTCGGCTCGGATCACTGCCCGGTGATGATCGAAATTGAGTGATTACCGTTATTTTCCCGACACGGAAGCATGGCTGAATCAGGAAAACGAGGAGAGAGACCGGACTCCAGAGCCATATTTCCGTCCGGATGCTATCGACGAGGACGCAGAGGAAGAATGTGACGAGACCGGTCTCTCTGCTGATCTCCTGCCCGAAATGCCGACAGAGCCATGTCCCTGCTGCGGCGCGGATCTTCCGGAAAATCCCTCGTGGGGCTATATCTGCCCGGTATGCATGTGGGAGATCGACTATGATGTCGAGGATGACCCGGACGCGCCGAGCGACCAGAACAACGGTCTCAGCCTGAATGAGGCGCAGATGAATTTCCGCGCGTTCGGCATCGCAGATCCGTGGCTTTTGAAAGATGAATAAAAAACGGCTCTCCCGGAATGAAAAGGGAGAGCCGTTTTGCTGTTTCCTTGACAGTCTCAGCCGCCGAGCAGCTGACAGAGCGCGACCATCGCCGGGATGGTGAGGGCGGAAAAAATGGTCGAGACCGCAGTCGCGCGGGTCGAGAACAGGTAATCCGTGCCGTAGGTCCTGCCGAACAGCGAGGCCGCCATCGCAACCGGCGCCGCCGCGCTGATGAGCATGGAGCAGCGCAGCGTGTGATCGAGCGGCAGGAGCAGGAACACCGCGAGCGTGATGAGCGGCAGGATGAGCAGACGCAGCACGGAAACGAAGTAGACCTGTGTGTCGCGGAAGCATTCGCGCAGGTCGCACTGCGCGAGGAACGCGCCGACCGCGATCATCGCGATGGGCGTATTGAGCGAAGCGAGATAGGAGACCGCCGTTGCCGGAACGACCGGCAGCTTGAACGGCGTCAGAAAGCAGAACAGGCCGATGAGGTTGGAAATGACGCCGGGATTGATAAAGGTGTTGCGGAGGCGCTCCGCACGCGGCACATCACGGGAAAGCTGACCTACGCCGTAGGTCCAGAGCAGCAGATTGTTCACCATGATGAACGCCGAGCCGAGGAACAGACCCTCCGAGCCGTACAGCGCGTCGAGCAGCGGCAGACCCATGAAGCCGCAGTTGGTGAACACGACACAGAAGCGCTTGTCCGCGAAATTGGCGTGCGAGCCGTTTTTACGGAAAATGAGGTGGCTGACGAGAATGCTCAGTCCCATGGCTGTGCACGTGCACAGAACGGAAAGGATAAGAGCCTTGCCGAGCGCCGGGTCGAATTCGCGCTGAAACGAGTCGATGACAACGCAGGGCGCGACAATTCGCGTCAGAATAAAGGAAAGCTGACCGGCGCCGTCGTCGTTGATGTATTTTTTTCGGTAGCAGAACGCACCGACGCCGATGAGCAGGAACATGACGATGATCTGAGAGACTAATATCTGTATGTTTTGAAGCACCTTGCGTGCCCTCCTTGAAAGAAATCAATTTAATCATAAAGCAGCAGGGCACCGTTTGTCAATGCAGAAAAGGCATAATGCGCAGACAAAGCGCATAAAATGCGGCGAAAGGGGTGGACGGCAGTGAAAAAAATGGTCTGCACGGCGGCGGTGCTCGGTCTGCTGCTCATGAATGCGGCGGCTCTGCCGGAGCTCGGGGCGCTGCACGCGAAATCGGCTGCGCTGTATGCGGCGAACGGACAGGAGCTTTATGTATCGAACGCGGACGAGAAGCTCCAGCCGGCGTCCGTGACCAAGATCATGACCATGCTGCTCGCGATGGAGGCGCTCGAGCGCGGCGAGGTGACGCTCGACACCATGATAACGGGCAGCGAGCACGCCTGCTCGATGGGCGGCACGCAGATCTGGCTCGAGCCGGGCGAGCAGCTGACGCTCGACGAGATGCTCAAGGCGATCGCGGTCGGGTCGGCAAACGACTGCGCGGTCGCGGTGGCGGAGCATCTGGCAGGGACCGAGGCGGCCTTTGTCGAGCGGATGAACGCCCGGGCGCGCGAGCTCGGCTGCACAGGAACAACATTCATCAATGCCAACGGTCTGGACGGCGAGGGCGAGAGGACGCTCACGACCGCGCGAGACCTTGCGCTCATCTCCTGTGAGCTGCTGCGCCATCCGAAGATACTCGACTACACGGGCATCTGGATGGACAGCATCCGGGGCGGGAAATTCGCGCTCGCGAACACGAACAAGATGCTGCGCAGCTACAAGGGCCTGACTGGCCTCAAGACCGGCTATATCCGCGAGGCCGGGTTCTGCATCTCCGCAAGCGCGGAACGGGAAGGATTGAGCCTTGTTGCGGTGGTCATGGCCGCTCCGACCAAGGAGGACCGCATGGCAGACGCGGCAGCCCTGCTGAACTACGGCTTCGCAAACTTCACGGCGTGGACACCGCCGGAGGAGAGCTGCGCGGCCGTTCCGGTCACGCTGGGGCGCGCGGACACAGTCGCGCTGCGCATGGAGGGAGACAGCGTCTGCGTGCTCGAAAAGAGCGCGGTATCCACGGTCGAGGCCGAGCGAAGGGTACCCGAAAGCCTGACCGCGCCCGTCGAGGAAGGACAGCAGGTCGGCGAGCTGATCGTCAGAAACGGCGGAGAAACCCTGCTGACCGTGCCGCTGTGCGCGGCGGAGAGCGTGGAGGCGGTCACGGTTTTCGATCTGTTCGGCCGTTTCGTGCGCTCGGTCACGGGAACGGGAGCGTGACACACGGGGCGGCGTTTTCGGAATGCGTACTTTTTGACGAAAGATTTGTAAATCCGGCTTGCGATTTTGGTAAATCTATGGTACACTAATAGCAACCTCAAAGGTTGGGAGGACAAAACTATGGTAAAACTTATTATCGGCGGCACCGGCTCTGGCAAGACCAAGGAGCTCATTGATCAGGTAAACGCTGCAGTAAAAGAAGAAAAGGGAAGTGTTGTCTGCATTTCGCGCGGCGATAAGCTGACTTTCGATATCTCGCACGACGCTCGCCTGATCGACGCAAAGGAGTACCCGATCAAGGGCTACGAGGGTCTGCTCGGCTTTGTCGGCGGCATCCATGCCGGCAACTACGACATCACCCGCGTATTCATCGACGGTCTGTACAAGATCACCGGCGAGAAGGACGCAGCAAAGGCTGAGACCTTCCTCGACGAGCTGAGCGCATTCTCCGAGAAGCACACGGTCAACTTCGTTGTTTCTCTGAGCGAGGATCCGGCAGCAGCTACCGAGGGTATGAAGAAGT
Organism: Agathobaculum hominis; assembly: GCF_014288055.1. Classification (NCBI taxonomy): domain Bacteria; kingdom Bacillati; phylum Bacillota; class Clostridia; order Eubacteriales; family Butyricicoccaceae; genus Agathobaculum; species Agathobaculum hominis. The sequence continues at coordinate 15,548 of NZ_JACOPK010000015.1, read as the reverse complement.
ACCTCTGATCTGATTTTACTTATAAAAAGCAGTGAGCCTGGGCTTGCTGCTTTTTATTTTATCCGGACAGACTGAGCGCGTGATAACAGACGCGCTTTTTTCATGCACGGATTTCTCAGAATGAGAAAGATAGCAGGCCGCAGAAGGCCGGACCGGCGTCGGATGCGGTGAGACCGCAAACGATTGCGGACGAAAATTCGCATACGCATGATATTATGGTACTCTTGCACAGGAAAAACAGCAGAATACATATAAAAATAACATTTGATTTGTGCAAAACGCCCATGACGACAAAAGGGGACAAAAATTTTTTTATAAAATTTTGATGAAAAGGCTTTCACATTTTGAGTGCATTAGGTATAATAGGGATGATATCTGGGAGAGAGGACAGTTTGCAGAAATCACAATAGACACAAATTGTGCTCAGTATATCAAAATTTATCAGAACAACAGGGGGAATGCCGTTGACGAAAAAGCAAAACCACTGGAGCGTGCTGCGCTACCTCATCTATTTTACGCAGGTAGGCGTATCGGTGGTCACGCCGCCGATCCTCTGCTGTTTTGCCGCGCTGTGGCTCAAACGCCGCTTCGCACTCGGCAACGGCACCGTGATCATCGGCATCGTGCTCGGCATTGCAGTGGCAGCATGCAGTCTGCGGGATTTCCTCAGACTGACCGAGCGCAAGGCCAGAGAAAGTGAACGAAAGGAGAAATGGCATTGAAGGGATATGAGATCGTCCGTGAAGAGACCGCGCGTCTCGCGCGCGGCATGGCGCCGCTCGCACTCATTGCGTTCGGCATCCTGCTGCTCGCAGGCTTCGAGCCTCTGCGGACAGGCGTCAGCCTGCTCGCGGGCACGGCGTACTCGATCCTTCTTTTTGCCATGATCGGACGGAGCGCGGCAAGAGCCGTTCTGTTTCCGCCGGCACAGGGCACTCGTATTGTACGGCGCGGATATTTTTTCCGCTATCTGCTCACCGGCGCGGCGGTCTTTGCGGCGATCAGGCTGCCGCAGCTCCAGCCGCTTGCGGCGATCCTGCCGCTCTTCTTCCCGAAGGTCATTCTTCTCTGGCAGCAGGTGCGCCCCTCCGCGCGAAAGGGCGGAGAGGAAAACGGCATCTGACGCACTCCAAAGGAAAGGAGGTTAGGCGGTGAATGTTGCAATAAACGGCCCTGAAATACTGGGTTATCTGTTCGGCAACACCAGCCTGCCGATCACCGAGACCATGAGGAACTCGTGGATCATCATGGCATTCATCCTCTTCCTGTGCATCTTTCTGACGCGCCGCATGGAAAAGATCCCGAAGGGCAAGCAGGCCCTCGCGGAGAAGGCGGTGCTCATGATCGACGGTCTGGTAGACAGCACGATGGGAGAGGGATGCAGAGCGTTCTCGCCCTACATCATGACGCTCATGATGAGCTCGCTGTTCGGCTCGCTGGCCAGCCTGTTCTGGATGCGTTCTACGACCGCAGACCTGAACACGACGCTCGGCTGGGCGATCATTACGTTTATACTCATCACCTATAACAAGATCAAGTTCGGTGGCATCAAGGGCTACCTCAAGGGCTTCCTCGAGCCGATCTTCGTCATGGCGCCTCTGAACGTCCTGAGCGAGATCGCGACCCCGGTCTCCATGTCGTTCCGTCACTTCGGCAACATGGCAGGCGGCCTGGTCATCACGACCCTTATCATGGGCGCGCTCAAGGTCCTGTCGAACGCGGTTCTGGGCTTCCTGCCCGTTCCGCTGCTTCAGATCGGCCTTCCGGGCGTTCTGTCGCTGTATTTTGACTGCTTCACAGCCTGCATGCAGGCGTTCATTTTCAGTATGCTGACCATGGCATACGTCGGAGACGCACGCGGCAGCTGAGAAAAAGCTGAACCAACCACAAAAATCTGAACGAAAATCATTTCAGGAGGAATAAAAGTATGGATCCCAAAGCATTCGTAGCAGGTATGTCCGCTCTGGGTGCAGGCATGGCGATGATCGCCGGCCTCGGCCCTGGTATCGGCGAGGGTTATGCAGCAGGTCAGGCCTGCTCCGCGATTGGCCGTCAGCCCGAGGCACAGGGCGATATCACCCGTACCATGATCCTTGGTATCGCAATGGCAGAGTCCACCGGTATTTACGCGCTCGTTATTGCGCTGATCCTGCTGTTTGCCAACCCGTTCGTCAGCCAGTTCTGATCGGTGCAGACAGAACCGGCACAGTGCATCGCTGTGCATTGAAACGAAACGGAGAATACTTCCGTTCGGGAAGGAGGTAAACCTGTGCAACAGGCAATTTACGAGGCTTTTGTCAGCATCGGCTGGTGGGAGATTCTCGTGACGATGTGCAATACGCTCATCACGTTTGCGATCATCAAGAAGTTCCTGTTCAAGCCGGTCCGCAAAATGCTCGCTCAGCGTGAGGAGGAGGTAAAGACCATTTACTCCGCCGCCGAGCAGGCACAGACCGAGGCGGAACAGAAGCGCACGGAATACACCGAGCGTCTCTCGAAGGCGAAGGAGGAGGCGGCCGAGATCGTCGGCTCCGCTACCCGCCGCGCGACCGTGCGCAGCGAGGAGATCCTCAAGGAGTCCTCGCAGCAGGCTGCCGCTATGATGAAGAAGGCCGAGACCACCATCGAGCAGGAGCGCAAGAAGGCCATGAACGAGCTGAAGGACGAGGTCGCGAGCCTGTCCGTCATGATCGCGTCCAAGGTCGTCGAGCGCGACGTCAAGGAGGCCGACCACGAGCGTTTCATCGAAGAATTCATCGACAAGGTAGGGTGATCGCGCATGGCTGATATTGTAAGCGAACGTTATGCGCAGAGCCTTTACGAGGTCGCAAAGGACGAAAAACAGGAAAAGGAGTATCTCGAGGAGCTGACCGCCGTCTGCGGCGCGTTCCGCGAAAACCCCGATTTCCTCAAACTGCTCACCACCCCCTCCATCGCGTTTGAGGACAAGCAGAATGTACTCAAAACGGTATTCGAGGGGAAGATCCGGCCGTTTGTGCTGAATTTCCTCATGCTCACGACCGAGAAGGGCCGTATCGGCCTCATCCACGAGATGCGCGAGGCGTATAAGGAGCAGTATTATTTCGAAAACAACATCGCGGAGGTCTGCGCCGTCACGGCTGTGCCGATGAGCGACGCGCTGCGCGACAGGCTGAAGAACAAAATGCAGGCCGTCACCGGCAGGCAGGTCGTGCTCGAAACGTCGGTCGATCCCGAGATCATCGGCGGCATCGTTGTCAAGGTGAACAACGAGCAGTTCGACACGAGCCTGCGCACTCGCCTCAGCGAGATCGCCGCACGGCTGACCAATACCATTGCGTAAGGAAGTAGGTGACTTTATGGAATTACGCCCTGAAGAGATCAGTAATATTATCAAGGAGCAGATCACGCACTACCAGAGCCAGATCAGGCTGACTGACGTCGGTACGGTCGTCACCGTAGGCGACGGCATCGCGCATATCCATGGTCTGGAGAACTGCATGTCGGGTGAGCTGCTCGAGTTTCCGGGCGGCGTATACGGCATGGCGCAGAACCTTGAGGAGGATCTCGTCGGCGCCGTTATCCTGGGTTCCGACCAGAATATCCGTGAGGGCGACACGGTAAAGCGCACCAAGCGCATCGTCGAGGTTCCTGTCGGTGAAGCGATGCTCGGCCGCGTCGTAGATGCGCTGGGCAAGCCGATCGACGGCAAGGGCCCCATCAACACCACCGAGTCCCGCCCGGTCGAGTGCCCGGCTCCGGGCATCATCGAGCGCGCGCCGGTAAACGTGCCGCTCCAGACCGGCATCAAGGCGATCGACTCCATGATCCCGATCGGCCGCGGCCAGCGCGAGCTGATCATCGGTGACCGCCAGACCGGCAAGACCGCGATCTGCCTGGACACCATCATCAACCAGAAGGGCACGGGCGTTGTCTGTGTCTATGTCGCGATCGGCCAGAAGCGCTCGACCGTCGCGCAGGTAGCCGAGACGCTCGCGAAGAACGGTGCGATGGATTACACCTGCATCGTCGCCGCGACCGCATCCGAGTCTGCGCCGCTGCAGTATATCGCGCCGTATGCAGGCTGCTCGATCGGCGAGTATTTCATGCATAAGGGCAAGGACGTCCTCGTTATCTACGACGATCTGTCCAAGCACGCGGTAGCTTACCGTGCACTTTCCCTTCTGCTTCACCGTCCGCCAGGACGCGAGGCTTATCCGGGCGATGTATTCTATCTGCATTCCCGTCTGCTCGAGCGCGCGGCGAACATCCAGAACGGCGGCTCTCTGACCGCGCTCCCGATCATCGAGACGCAGGCAGGCGACGTTTCCGCCTATATCCCGACCAACGTCATTTCGATCACCGACGGCCAGATATTCCTCGAGACCGAGCTGTTCAACTCCGGCATCCGTCCGGCAGTCAACCCCGGCATCTCGGTATCCCGAGTCGGCGGCAACGCGCAGATCAAGGCGATGAAGAAGGTCGCCGGCACGCTCAAGCTGGCGTACTCGCAGTACCGCGAGCTGCAGGCGTTCTCGCAGTTCGGCTCCGACCTCGACGCGGATACCAAGAAGCGCCTCAATCAGGGCGAGCGTATCGTCGAGGTGCTCAAGCAGCCGCAGAACAGTCCGATCCCGGTCGAAAAGCAGGTCATCATCATCTTTGCCGTCGTTTCGGGCGAGCTGCTCGATATTCCGGTAGAGCTGATCGGCACGTTCCAGAAGGAGCTGTTCGAGTATATTGACGGCACCTATGGCGATATTCCGGAGACCATCCGCGCCACGGGCAAGCTCGAGGACGACATCAAGTCCAGACTGACGCAGGCCATTGAGGAATTTAAGAAAAAGTTCCTTTCCGAGCATTAAAAACAGCAGGGAGGGACTGAACAATGGCATCCGGAAACATGAAGGACATCAAACGCCGTATCAAATCGGTGCAGTCCACCATGCAGATCACAAAGGCGATGGAGCTGGTCGCGTCCTCCAAGATGCGCCGCGCAAAGGAGCGCGCCCTGAGCGTGCGCCCGTACTTCAACGCCATGTATGAGACTGTTGCGCGTCTGGCTTCGGTCACGCGCGACAGCGACTCGGTCTACACTCGACGCCGTGAGGTAAAGAACAGCCTGTACATCGTCATCGCGGGCGACCGCGGTCTGGCAGGCGGCTACAACTCGAACGTGTTCAAGCTGGCCGCCGCCGAGATGGAGGGCAGGAACGCCTCGGTCATCACGATCGGCAAAAAGGCGCAGGAGCATTATGCCAAGCGTCAGTGGCCGGTCGCGGCGGACTACCCCGGCGTTGCCGAGACCATGCGCATCAGCGATACGCACGAGATCGTCGGGTCTCTGATCGAGGCCTTCTGTTCGGGCAGGGCAGATGAGGTATTCCTCTGCTACACCGAATTTGTCTCTCCGCTCCAGCAGGAGGCGAAGTGCATCCAGCTTCTGCCGGTCAGCTTCGAGCGAAAGGAGAACGCGGACAAGGGCGGCGCACATGTGCTGACCGAGTATGATCCCTCGCCGGAGGCGGTGTTCAACGCAGTGATCCCCGAATATCTGTACGGCGTGCTGTACGGCGCGGTAGTCGAAAGCTACTGCTCCGAGCAGTCTGCGCGCCGCATGGCAATGGAGGCTGCGTCCGACAACGCGGGCGAGATGATCGAAAATCTGAACCTGTCCTACAACCGTGCACGTCAGGCAGCGATCACGCAGGAGATCACGGAGATCGTCGCCGGCTCGGGTGAGGTAGGAGCTTAATCACTGAATCAGAAACGGAGCGCAGAGGGCCGCGCGGCCTGCTGAGAGCCGCTTTCTGATTTCTCAAAGGGAGTTTTGCCAATGAGTGAGCAGAATATCGGCACCGTTGTCCAGATCACCGGACCGGTGCTTGACATTAAATTTGCCGCTGACGCGCTGCCCAAGCTGCTGAACGCCATCACGATCGACAACAACGGCCATGTCATCACGGTCGAGGTTGCGCAGCATATCGGTCAGGATACCGTGCGCTGCATCGCGATGGAGTCCACCGACGGCCTGATGCGCGGCATGAAGGCAACCGATACCGGCGGCCCGATCACCGTTCCGGTCGGTGACAAGAACCTCGGCCGTATCTTCAACCTGCTCGGCCAGCCGGTGGACAACAAGCCGGCTGTCGAGGGCGAGGAGCGCTGGCCGATCCATCGTCCCGCTCCGTCCTATGAGGAGCAGGAGTCCACGACCGAGATCCTCGAGACCGGCATCAAGGTCGTCGATCTGATCGCGCCGTTCGCAAAGGGCGGCAAGATCGGTCTGTTCGGCGGCGCAGGCGTCGGCAAGACGGTCATCATCATGGAGCTGATCAACAACATCGCCAAGCAGCACGGCGGTATTTCGGTATTCACCGGCGTAGGCGAGCGTACCCGTGAGGGCAACGACCTGTACAACGAAATGCAGGAGTCCGGCGTTATCAACAAGACCGCTCTGGTCTACGGCCAGATGAACGAGCCTCCCGGAGCACGTATGCGCGTTGCGCTGTCCGGTCTGACGATGGCGGAGTATTTCCGCGACGTCGAGGGTCAGGACGTGCTGCTGTTTATCGACAACATCTTCCGCTTCACGCAGGCCGGTTCCGAGGTATCCGCGCTGCTCGGCCGCATGCCGAGCGCCGTAGGCTACCAGCCGACCCTCGCGACCGAGATGGGCGCGCTGCAGGAGCGAATCACCTCGACCAAGAAGGGCTCGATCACGTCCGTACAGGCGGTCTACGTGCCTGCGGACGACCTGACCGACCCGGCGCCGGCGACCACGTTCTCGCATCTGGACGCAAAGGTCGTTCTTTCGCGTGACATCGCGTCGATGGGTATTTATCCGGCCGTCGATCCGCTCGACTCGTCCTCGCGTATTCTGACCGCGGATGTTGTCGGCACGGAGCATTATGAGGTCGCGCGTACCGTTCAGTCGATCCTTCAGAAGTACAAGGATCTGCAGGACATCATCGCCATCCTCGGCATGGACGAGCTTTCCGACGAAGACAAGCTGACGGTAGCCCGTGCGCGCAAGATCCAGAACTTCCTCTCGCAGCCGTTCTCGGTCGCAGAGCAGTTCACCGGCATGCCCGGCAAGTACGTTCCGGTTGCGGAGACCATCCGCGGCTTCCGCGAGATCCTCGACGGCAAGCATGACGACCTGCCGGAGTCGGCGTTCCTGTTCGCCGGCACCATCGACGAAGTCGTGGAGAAGGCTAAGAAGGGGGCATAATATGGCTACCTTTCCTCTCAAGGTGATGACGATCGACCATTGCTTTTTCGAGGGCGATGTAGACCGCATCGTCGTGCGCACCTCGCAGGGCGACGTCGGCATTCTGCCGAATCATGTGCCGTATATCGCCGCTCTCGGCATCGGCGCGCTGACCATCATTCAGAACGGTGAAAAGCGCATCGCGGCTATTGCGGGCGGCTTTGTCGACGTGACGAAGGAGGGCACGACCATCCTCGCACGCACGTGCGAATGGGCGGACGAGATCGACGTCAACCGAGCAAACAGTGCAGCGGAGCGTGCGCGCGCCGCGATCCAGAAAAAGGAGAGCGAGCGCGAATACGAGGTGGCTCAGGTCAAGCTGAAAAAGGCGCTGAACCGTATCCGTATTGCAGGCGACAAGTAAACATGAAAAAAGTCCTCTGGGAGCAATCTCAGGGGACTTTTATATCTGTCGCAAAACCAGCGGTTTTGCCGACAAGATGTGTTCTGACTTCGCAGAACACAGGGCGGTAGAAAGTTCCCGTTCGGAAACTTTCTACCGCCAGAAGTATGAAAACCGAGGCGCATGTCCCCGGTTGCTCTCATTGAATATTTTTGAGGATAGAGGCCTACGGGCTCATGCGTTTGCGCGGCAAACGCTTTTTATGCGCGCTGCCGCGCGGCTGCTGAAAATAGACTTGTTTCAATATGTTCATTAGATCTGCGAGACGATATCCCGGCGCATTTTCGCGATGATGCGCTTTTCAAGACGGGAGATATAGCTTTGCGAGATGCCGAGGCGGTCGGCGACCTCCTTCTGCGTCATGGCCTCGGGCAGGTCGATGCCGAAGCGCATGGAGATGATCTGCCGCTCGCGCGGCGGCAACCGGGAAAGCGCGCGCAGCAGCAGCGCACGGTCGACATCGTCCTCGAGCGGGCGCATGACGCTGTCCGGCTCGGTGCCGAGGATGTCCGAGAGCAGCAGTTCGTTCCCGTCCCAATCCGAAGACAGCGGCTCGTCGAATGAGACCTCGGTGCGGCGCCCGGCGATCTTGCGCAGATACATCAGGATCTCGTTCTCGATGCAGCGCGAGGCGTAGGTGGCGAGCTTGACCTTGCGGTCGCTGCGGTAGGTGCTGACCGCCTTGATGAGACCGATCGTGCCGATCGAGATCAGATCCTCCGTGCCCACGCCGCTCGATTCGAACTTGCGCGCGAGAAAAACGACAAGACGGAGATTGTGCTCGATGAGCGTGCGGCGTGCGCCTTCGTCACCGGCCTGACAGGCTGCGGCCGCGGCGGCCTCCTCCTCGGGCGGCAGAGGCGGAGGAAGGATTTCGCTGCCGCCGATGTAATAGACGGCAGGCAGACGGCGAAGCTGTCTGAGAAACGCAAGGATTTGTTCGAGTTTCATGATTTTCTCCCTTTCACACACAGATCAGGCCCTCGTACTGTCCGGACTCGAAGCCGGGCGGACCGGCGGCGCACACGCAGTCGAGCGTTTTTCCGTCGGCCTCCAGCACGCGGTCCGGGCGGAAATACAGCAGCAGGCCGCTCTCTGTCCCGACGGCGCGGTATGGCACGAGACCGCAGTGCGCCGCCGTCTCGGCCGGCAGGGCGGTGAGCTGATGCGCGGCATCGCCGTCGAGCGGGTCGTTCAGCAGCAGCGCCGCCTCGCCGCGGCACAGAATGAGCACCGGCTTTCCCGAGACCGGCTCGGTCAGCGAGTGGCCGGTGTCCTCCAGCACGCGCACGCGCCGTTCGCGGCCGGAAAAGCATATGGTGAGCGGACGGATGTCGCGCTGTATGGAGCCGTGCTTTGCGTCGCCGCGCAGCAGGATGCCGCTGAGCGTGTAGCCGAGCGCCGCCGCGAGCAGCAGCAGACGCAGCGGAACGGCAAAGTAATACCCTGCGCCGAACAGCAGCCGCCGTTCCGAGACCGCGCCGAGCGCAGCGGCGAGTCCGGCGAATGCGGCGGCGGTCAGAAAATACAGGCCGCCGAGCCGCAAAAGCGCCCGTTCGCCGCAGAACGCCGCAAGGCAGAGCGTCGCGCCTGCGAGTATGCGCACGGGCAGAGCGGCAAGCAGAGGGAGCAGCGCCGCCCCTGCGGCATACAGGCCGCCGAGCAGTGAGGCGAGAGCAAGCCGCCCCTGTCTGACCGTTGCGCCGCCGAGCCGCGCCGCCGCGAGCAGCGTTATCCAGTCCATCAGCACGTTCGTGAAAAACAGCACATCGAGATACACGACCACAGCCGCCGCCCCCTCTCATTCGGTACGTCTATCTTACCACGGCAGGCGGGGCAGGTGATGCCGAAAACGGGAAGCGCGAAAAAGCAGAAAAAATTGCCCGAAGCCGCTTCACCTGTGAAGAGATGAAACGGCCTCGGACAAAGAGTAGTATGTAAGTAAGATGTGGGCAAAAAGGGAAAAGAGGATAAAGAGGAAAAGGTCAGACTGTCGATGAAGCTCATTTCATGCAATCACGCAGTCGCGCGGCAGCGCGCATGAAATAGAATGGGAACTTTCGGACGACTCGTGTTCTGCGTAGTCAGAACACTGATTGTCGGCGAAACGTTAGTTTCGCGACAGTCAAAAAAAACAGCAAGGAACCGAACGCCCACATTGGGTCCAGCTTCCTTGCTGCTGTATTTATATTACCGCAGAACGGCGCCTTTGTCATCGTTCATTGTTCACAAAAGTGAAGCGGCGAACAACGAAAAATTTAATGTTTGAAATTCCCGATGGTTACAGAACGGCGAATTTCGCAAGCAGAGCGGCCGACTGCTCAACATCGGAGACCGCGCACATCTCGCTCGGGGAGTGGATATAGCGGGTCGGGATGGAGACCGCACCGGCCGCGACGCCTGCGCGCGCCTTCTGGAGCGCCGCAGTATCCGTGCCGCCGCACTGGAGGATTTCACGCTGCGTGGAAATGCCGAGCAGCTCCGCCGCCTTTTCGAGGCCGGCGCAGACCGCAGGAGAGCAGATGACCGAGCGGTCCATGACCTTGACGGCCGGGCCGCCGCCCATCTCGACCGCCATCGCGGTCTTCATCTCGGGCAGGTCGCCTGTGTCGGTCACGTCAACGGCGATCGCTACATCCGGCTCGACCGCGAACGCCGCCGCGCCTGCGCCGCGCAGACCGACCTCCTCCTGTGCCGTGAACACGAAATACAGGTCGTTTTCGGTCTCGGTCTCCGCCAGCTGCTCCATCATCAGCAGGAGCGTCACGCAGCCGATGCGGTTGTCGAGGTACGGGCCGCAGAGCACGCCGTTCTGCTCGAAGCGCGGCGCTTCGAATACGGCAAAGTCGCCGATCTGGACGAGCTTTCGCGCCTCCTCGGCGTTCTTTGCGCCGATGTCGATGAACATATGCGCGAGGGTCATGTCCTTCATCGGGGTCTTTTCCTCGAAGGAGATGACGCCGCGCGTGCCGTTGGCGAAGCGGACGGTGATGTTCACGAGATCCGCGTAGTACAGGCCGCCGATCTGCGAGAAGCGGATAAAGCCGTTCTCGTCGATATAGGTCGCGACAACGCCAATCGAGTCCATGTGCGCGGCGAACAGCACCTTTTTGCCGGCGCCCTTTTTGCGGCAGATCAGGTTGCCGAGCGCGTCGGTCGTAATGTCGTCAATATACGCGCCTGCGATGCCTGCGATGGTCTCGCGTACCGCATCCTCGCGGCCGGACGGGCCGAATGCGCCGCCTACTTCCTTCCATAAATCAAAAACCTTGCTCATTCGTCGTCCCCTCCGAGTTCTTCAAGAAATGCACGGGCGGCCGCGAGGACTGCCTCGCAGTCGGCCTTTGCCGCCACAGAGGACGGCGAGTGGATATAGCGTACCGGAGCCGCTGCGGCGCATACGCGCACACCGGCACGGCTCCTGTGAATGCGTCCGGCATCCGTACCGCCGGCAACACGGGTCTTGGTCTGCCACGGGATGCCGCGCCTGATGCAGGCGTCGCGCAGCAGCTCGAACAGCGCCGCGTCGTAAATGGTCGCGCCGTCCATGAACGGCAGCACAACGCCGCCGCGCACGCGGCAGACCGCGTCAGCGCCCTCGACCTCGGCGAGGTCGGCCGCCGTCGTACCCTCGAGCACCATTGCAAAGCCCGGATCGAGTGCGAACGCCATGCTCGCCGCGCCGCGCAGGCCGGTTTCCTCCTGCACGGTGAAGCAGAACCAGGTGTCGACGGGCGGCTCGTCCTCGAGCAGGCGGAGCAGAGCGGCGCAGCCGACACGGTCGTCGATCGCCTTGGCCTTGATTAGGCCGTCGCCGAACTCGACAACAGCGGAGTCGAATACGCCGTAATCGCCGAGCGATACCAGCTTTTCCGCGGCAGCGCGGCTCGTCGCGCCGATGTCGATATAGAGATTTTTTGTTTTCGGCATGGTGCGGCGCTCGGCGGCGGTCGTCAGATGGACGGCCTTGATGCCGATGACGCCCGAAACATCACCGAAGCGCACCGGACGGCCGATGACAACGCGCGGATCAACGCCGCCGACAAAGCCGAATTTCAGCATGCCGTCCTCGGTGATCTTTTTGATGATCACGCCGACCTCGTCCATGTGTGCGCACACGGCGACCGGACGGTCGAGCGCCTTTCTGCCCTTGCGGAAGACCATCACGTTGCCGATGGCGTCGGTCCGGATCTCGTCCGCGAAGGGCTTGACCCTTTTGAGCACGAACGCACGCACCGCGTCCTCACAGCCGGACGGGCCGGGCAGTGCGCACAGTTCCTTCATCAGTTCGATCATACCTTCACCTCCCCGTCAAATTCGCGCAGGAACGCCGCCATGAGGTCCGCGACCGCCTCTACGTCGGCAAGCGAGACGACCTCGACCGGCGTGTGCATGTATTTCTGCGGAATGGACAGCAGCGCGCACGCGATGCCGCGTCCGACGATCTGCATCGTCCAGGCGTTCGTGCCGGTGTCGCCCTCCATGATCTCGAGCGAATAGTCGATGTCGTTGGCCTTGGCGGTCCGGATGAGCGCCTTTGTCAGGCCGCGGTGCAGGTTGGGGCCCATGCCGATGGCGGCGCCGCTGCCGAGGTCGAACACGCCGTCCGACGGGCCGTCCGGCGTCCTGCCGTGGGTCACGTCTACCGCGATGGCGTATTCCGGCTGCACGGCGAACGCACCGGTCTGTGCGCCGAGGCCGGTGACCTCCTCCTGTGCGCTGATGAGCACTGCGATGTTGCAGCGCAGCTTTTTGCCCTTTTTGAGCTGCTTCATCGCGAGCAGGATGGACGCGATGCCGGCGCGGTCATCCAGACATTTGCTGCAGAGCTGATCGCCCGCGAGCGAAATCGGCGTCTGACCGAACACGATGGGCGTGCCGACACGGATGCGGCTCTTGGCGTCGAGGAGACCGGTGTCGATCGCCATCTCGCTGACGGGCACGGCCTTGTCCTGCTCGCCGGCCTTCAGCAGATGGGGCGGCATGCAGGAGACGACGCCGTAGAGCGGCTCGTCTGCGAGCAGCGTGACCTCGCCGCCGAGCAGCATGCGCGGATCGACGCCGCCGACCGGCGCGAAGCGGACAAAGCCGCCGTCCAGCACCTCGGTCACGAGAAAGCCGATCTGGTCGAGATGCGCGTCGAGCAGCACGGTCTTTGCGTTTTTGCGTCCGCAGGATCTGAAACCGAGCATATTGCCGTTTTTGTCTACTTCGACCGTGTCGCAGTACGGACGGAACAGCTCAGCCACAGCCTCGGCCGCCTGCGCTTCGTGACCGCTGACCGCAGGCAGCGCGGTGAGCGTCCGCAGAGTTTGTTCTAACTGCAAGGAAATTCCTCCTTTAATAGACTGTTGTACGCATCTATTATATACGTCTGCGGTAGATTTCACAAGAGCCGACGTAAAATTCGCCCGGCAATTCCATTTTCGCGTGGGATATGCTATACTGTAAGCAGGCAAAAGCAAAAGGAGTGCACAGCGATGCAGATCGAGATCAGACAGTACCAGATACACGACGCCGCCGCGGCAGCTGCGATATGGAACGAGGTTGTGCGCGGCGGCGCGGCCTTTCCGCAGCGGGAGGAGCTGACGGAGGAGAATGCGGACAGCTTTTTCCGGTCGCAGTCGTTCACCGGCCTTGCGGAGGACGCGGAGACGGGCGAGATCGTCGGTCTGTACATCCTGCATCCGAACAACGTCGGACGCTGCGGCCATATCTGCAACACGAGCTATGCGGTGAAGGACGGCGTGCGCGGCCGGCATATCGGCGAACAGCTCGTGCGGCACAGCATGGCGCAGGGAAAGACGCTCGGCTACCGCATCCTCCAGTTCAACGCGGTCGTCGCGACCAACGCGAGTGCGCTCCATCTTTACCGCAGGCTCGGCTTCAAGCAGCTCGGCGTCATCCCGGGCGGCTTTCTCATGCCGGACGGCCATTACGAGGACATCATCCCGCACTATCACGAATTATAAGAAAAAACGGTCGAAAACGCGGCCGCATGAAAAAATTCCGTCGGTATATTCCGCCTGCCGCAGGGGGAAAATGCTGATAGAACTGCCGGACTTTTTTGACCCGGCACGCGACAGGAGGTCTTTTTCATGCAGGCAAAGGTTGAGATCTGCGGAGTGAATACGTCCGAGCTGCCCGTCTATTCCGGCGCGCAGACGGACGCACTGCTGAGACGCGCCGCAGCGGGCGACAGGGGAGCGCGGGACGAGCTCATCCGCGGCAATCTGCGGCTCGTTCTGAGCGTCGTGCAGCGCTTCCGCGACAGGGGCGAGTCGCCGGACGATCTGTTTCAGGTCGGCTGCATCGGTCTGATGAAATCCATCGACCATTTCAACACCGAGCTCGGCGTGCGGTTTTCCACCTATGCCGTGCCGATGAACGTGCCTTGTGGAAATCCTCCGATACATCATAAAAGGACTGCGAAAACCATATATAAAGGAGAAAACTATGCTATTCTGCAACATTGACCTGCTGGACGAAAAGTTTGAGACGAAAAGAAATCAGTATGTCGGCGTAAAGGACGGCCGCATCGCCTACATAGGCGCGTCCGCGCCGGAGGAGGACTTCGGCGAGCGCTATGACGGCCGCCACCGCCTGCTCATGCCCGCCTTCTACAACGTCCACAGCCATGCGCCCATGACGCTGCTGCGCGGCTACGCGGAGAATCTGCCGCTCCAGCGCTGGCTCGGGGAGAAGGTATTCCCGTTCGAGGATCAGATCGACGACGAGGCCGCCTACTACGGCACGCTGCTCGCCATCTCGGAGATGCTCGCGAGCGGCACGGCGTCGTTCTCGGATATGTACTTTTTCTTCGGCGGCATGGTCCCGGCCATCCTCGAGAGCGGCATCAAGTGCAATCTGAGCCGCGGCCTGACCGTGTTCGACGACAGCGACTACACCGACCTGCCGGCCTACCGCGACAACGTGCGCCTGCGCGGCGAGTGGAACGGCGCGAACAACGGCCGTCTGATCGGTGATCTGTGCATCCACGGCGAGTATACCTCCAACCCGAAGATCGTCGAGGCGGTCGCGCAGCACGCCCGTGAGACCGGTGCGCGCATCCAGATCCATCTGTCCGAGACGCAGACCGAGCACGAGGAGTGCAAAGGCCGCCACGGCCTGACCCCGGCGGCGTACATGGAGAAGCACGGCATCTTTGATTCTCCGACGACGGCGGCGCACTGCGTCTGGCTCGAGGACGAGGATTTCGATATTCTGAAAAGACACGGCGTGACGGTCGCGTGCTGCCCGGCGAGCAACCTCAAGCTGGCCTCGGGCTATGCGAACGTGCCGAAGATGCTCGAGAGCGGCATCAATGTCGCGCTCGGCACGGACGGCGCGGCGTCCAACAACAATCTGAACATCATGCAGGATATGTACCTGTTCGGCGTGGTCTACAAGGGCTATTTCCGCGACCCGACCATCATCACTCCGGCTGAGGTGCTCCATGCGGCAACGCGGGCGGGTGCGCTCAGTCAGGGCCGCGACGACAGCGGCCTGCTCGCCGTCGGCATGCGCGCCGACCTGTGCGTGCTGAACACGGATACGCCGCAGTTCACCCCGATGACCAGCGCGGCGTGCAACGTGGTCTATGCCGCGCAGGGCGCGGACATCCGCATGACCATGGTGGACGGCGAAGTCCTCTACCGCGACGGCGAATTCAAGACCATCGACATCGAAAAGGTAAAGGCTGAGGTGCAGCGCCGCACGGACAGCATCCTGAGCCGCCTGTAAGTCCAATGGTACGAAGTCAAGTAGATGATGCAAAAAAATTTGAAGAAAAACAGTGCAACTACACCGTACCGGCCGTAAAAAGGCAACACCTACCCAAGCCCTGCCTCTTCCAATTTTGAAACAGGGCCTGTTCATCAGAGCGGCAGGCGG
>NZ_JACOPK010000014.1:0-30557 GCF_014288055.1 Agathobaculum hominis | reverse complement strand
GGTCAGAGGTCAGGCCCGGGATAGCGCCGACAACGATGCCGAGCGCGAGGCCGACCGGAATGATAAGAAAGTGCTGCCAGTTCAAAAGAAGATGCAGTCCCTGTAAAAATAGATCCATGAATATCCTCCTCTCTTACGGCAGCGAGATGTGCAGCAGCACACCGAAAACATAGTAGACAATGCCGACCATGGCAATCGGGATCGCGTAATAATACCATTTGCGAGCGCCATAGAAAATCAGGATAGCGACTGCAAGAATAATGGTAGAGGCGATAAAGCCCAAAATACCGATGATAAAGCAATATGCAATCAGAAATAGCGCAAAAACGACCGAACGCATCTCATTCTTGAAAGATTCAGAATGGAATGTGTCTTTATTGATGACGACCTCCTTCTTCTCGTCCGAGAAGATACCCTGTATCAGCAGGCACGCCGAGAAGATGAACAATCCGCCGATCGCAACACGAGGAATGGTCTGCGCGTTGATCGAGGAAGTTTCCATCGTTTGAATTTGCGAAGGAATCAGCAGCCACAGAACAGCTGCCACGATTACAAATACTGCACCGGCAATCATTTCAGAATTGTACTTAATTTTCATACAGATTACCTCGAATAAGCGGTGCTGCACCTTTTCGGATGCAGCACCATGCGTTGTCTGTTACTTGAGCAGCGGAATGTAAGCCTTCATTGCTTCGGTCTGATCGGAGATCATGCTCTTGATCTCGTCTTCCGTAGCGGGCCATGCTTCCATGCCGAGGTCTGCCATGAACTTCTGGAAGTCCTCGTCTGCGTAAACCTTCTGGATGAACTCGGTCAGCTTAGCCTTTGCGTCGTCAGATACGCTGGAGCGGACTGCGAAGTAGTCCATTCCGGTGAATTCAACGTCGATGCCCTGATCCTTGAAGGACGGGATGTGGCCGATGCCGTCAACGTCAATGCCGTCCGGGATAAAGGTGCCGAGGCAGTTGAACTCGCCGTTGATGACGTAGTCGCGGTAAACCGGGGGAGAACCGATGGCAACGTCAACGTGGCCGCCGCTGAGTGCGTTGATGGCGTCCTGGCCGCCGTCATACGGGATAGCCTCTGCCGGGATGCCGAGCTTCTTGAACAGCACGGAGATCATCGTGTAGCTGTCGTTGCCCGGGCCGCCGGTGGTCGCGTACTTGATGGTGTTGCCCTTTGCAGCGTATGCCTTGAGGTCGTCGATCGAAGCCAGACCGCTCTTGGAGTTGGTCAGTACAACAAACTCGGTGGTACGCATGCCGATGAGCGGGGTGATATCATCGAGGGTGTAGTTAACATTCTGGAAGCTCGGGGTGAGCGAGAACAGCGGGCCGTTTGCAACGACCATCGTGTAGCCGTCGTCTGCCGCCTGGAGTGCTGCGTTCATCGCGATGGTGCCTGCGCCGCCGGTCTTGTTCTCGACGATGACCGGAACGCCCAGATACTTGTCGCCGTAGGATGCGACCTGACGGGCGATGGTGTCGGGGCCGCCGCCGAGGCTCCACGGCATAATGATCGTAACCGACTTGCTCGGGAAATCACTTGCGCTGCTGCCGCCTCCGGAGTTGCCGCCTCCGCCGCTTGACGAGCCGCCGCCCGAACCGCTGCATGCAGTCATGCCGAGTGCCATTGCACCTGCCATCAATGCCGCCAATAATCTCTTACCCTTCATAATTGTTCCTCCATTCTTTTTTCTTTTCTGTACTCTACTCTGTGATTATTTTACAAATTCCACTTGAATACCATCGGAATTCATAAGCAAGGTCGTTGCCCGAAAACCGTCGGGCTGGGAAAAATAAGGGGGATACTCACGCTCGTCCGTGAACAGGAAGCGCAGCGGCCGGTCGGAAAGCCATGCGGTCAGCTTTTCGTATACCTCGGCGTTCGCGCTGTTGTAGCGGCGGTCAGAGGCCGAGGTCGTGATCACATACTCGAGCGGCATCCGCTTCATGAGAGCCTCATCGATGCAGTCGCGCTGACCGTGATGCGGCAGTTTGAGAACGTTCACATTTTGAAGCAAAGAAACCGGCACTTCATCCCAGATGTTCGGACAGCTGTCCGCTGCATCCAGAAGAACATTTCTGCCGTCTGTGATCTTCAGCAGCATGCTGGTCTGGTTGGATGTTGCGTCAAGCAGCGTGAGCAGCTCGGTTATCTCGGTATCCGTACTGTCCGGTGCGTAAATACGCCGCAAACGGTCGGTATACTGCTGCAATTCGCGATTTCGAGGTGTTAAAACCTGTGCGCTGATCTGGTCGGTCAACTGGAGCCTGCTGCCTGCTTTCAGCGTCTTTACCGGCGTGCCTTGTGCTTCGGCGTGCCGCAGGATGCGGACAAAAGCATTGAGAGCCGCCGTGTAAAGGGGAACGCTCCGCGCTGCATCGGGCAGCGGTGTGAGAGGACGCGCTCCGGTGAAAACATCCAGCGGATAGGGGGCGTAGATCACATCTGCTGTCACGGAATTCAGAACTTTTTCCAGTCCGCAGACATGATCTTCGTGAATATGGGAGATGAAAACAGCATCCAGATGCGAAATATGCTGTTCTTTCAGATAATCCGACGCACGGATGCGGTAGGGGTCGCCTGCGAACTCGCTTTCCAGATCACTGCCGCCATCAATGAGCGCAGTGTAACCGTTTTCATTTTGCAGTAAAATACAATCGCCATATCCCACGTTGACGAAAGTTGCTTTCATGGCATCACTCCTCACATCTGGAAACAGTTTTAGGGGCTGTTTCTTGGGAAATCAGGTCGAGGAGCGGATAATGAGCCGTGTCGGTGTGTTGATCCAGTATTCCTCAATCGGATTTCCGTCTATCATATCAAACAGCTTTTGCGCTGCAAGATGTCCCATCTGTTGCTTGTCGATATGAACCGTAGTCAATTCCGGTTCAATGATACGACTGTTATCACTGTCGTCAAAACCGACAATCGCAAGATCCTGCGGTACGCGGAGCCCTGCGCGAAGCGCAGCCTTGATAGCACCGATCGCAATCGTATCGTTCGTGCAGAAGAATGCGGTCGGACGATCCGGCATGCCGAGAATGGAGGAGATGTACTGCTCTGCGGCCTCCATGGTAGGCTCGGTATCCTGCACAAAACGCATATCCAGCGGCAAATCGTACTTTTTCAGTACGCTGACGTAGCCGTTGTAGCGTGCGTTGTAGATTTCGGGGGAAAATGCGCCGGCAAGCAAGCCGATTCTGCGATGGCCGCGTTCATACAGGTGCTCCATGGCCTGCACGGCACCGTTGTAGTTGTCTGCGGTGACGCACAGCAGATCATCGAGCTCCATGCGGTTGTTCAGCAGCACCATCGGGATGTTGTGCTTGCGGAAGCTGAGAATGCTCTGGTAATCGGTCTGACCGGCGAGAATAACGCCGTCCATATGCTTTTTGATGTAAAGCTCGCCGTTCGGGAGCCGTACATCGTGGTCGGTTGAGATAAATGCGCTGTAGCCGTGGCGGTTGCATTCCTGGAGAACTGCCTCGAGGATTGGGGAATAAAACGGGTTCAAAACGACCGGATATTGTTTCTCATGGATGATAAATGCAATGTTTTCGGTCTGTTTGGTCACCATAGCACGCGCGATCGCATTCGGCGCGTAGTTAAGCGCTTTTGCAGCGGCATAAATTTTTTCTCGCGTTTCCGGCTTCACACAGTCTGGCGAAGCATAGGCGCGAGACACGGTAGCTTTGGAGTAACCACTCAGTTTCGCAACGTCGATAATTGTGGCTGGCATGGTATCCTCCTTTCAATGAGAACGATTACATTTCTTTTATGTCTCCATTATAGACAGCGCAGAACCGTTCGTCAACTGCAATTTTGTGATAAGTGTATGTTTTGTAGGAGTTAACAATCCGCATCCTTGTGATTTTAGATAATACGCTGAAAAGTATAGTAAAATATCCAAAAGCACACGTAGAAACATTGACCCACATATCTCGAATTCGAAACATGCGATCAATGTTTTCTGACATCAACGCTTGCTAATCTCAGACCTTTCAACTTATCTCCAATACTGTTCTTGTGTGTTTTATGCTTTTTTCGAACTTTTTCGAAAAAAGTTGTGTATGTGTATACTGTTTTCCCAGCTTCTTCCGATACATAAATCTGTTCTCTGCCGCAGAAAATAGGGCTGCCGATTGCGCGGCGGCTTGCGGCGTCAAACCCGATGTGCTACAATATCATTACTAAAAAACGTGCACGGCACAAAATTTAGGAGTGATTACATGGAGATCCGGCGAGAGGCATATCTGAACCAGCTGATCGAGCGCAGGGACAACGGCATGATCAAGGTCATCACCGGCATACGGCGCTGCGGAAAATCCTATCTGCTGCTCACCATCTTCAAGCGGTATCTGCTTGAAAGCGGCGTGCTGGCGGACCATATTATCGAAATCGCGCTGGACGGCATCGAAAATGAGGAGCTGCGCGACCCCAAGGAGTGCTTCCGCTATATCAAGGACGCCATGCGTGACGGCGGGCAGTATTATCTGCTGCTCGACGAAGTGCAGTTCATGCCCCGGTTCGAGGAAGTCCTGAACAGCCTGCTGCGCATGAGCAATATCGACGTCTATGTGACCGGCAGCAACTCCAAGTTTCTTTCCAGCGACATCGTGACCGAA
This sequence comes from Agathobaculum hominis, assembly GCF_014288055.1. Classification (NCBI taxonomy): domain Bacteria; kingdom Bacillati; phylum Bacillota; class Clostridia; order Eubacteriales; family Butyricicoccaceae; genus Agathobaculum; species Agathobaculum hominis. The sequence goes on along the minus strand of NZ_JACOPK010000014.1, from coordinate 25,926 downwards.
TTTCGCGGCCGCGGTGACGAGATACGCATTCATCCGCTGTCGTTTGCAGAGTTCTATTCGGTCTGGGACGGCGACTTTGACGATGCCTGGGACGAATATATGCTCTACGGCGGCCTGCCGCAGATCGTAAATTTTCAGAACGAACGCCAGAAGGCAGACTATCTGAAAAACATCTTTGCTAACGTCTATCTGAAGGATGTAATCGAGCGCAACCGCATTCAGAACGATGCGGAGATCAACATTCTGGTTGACGTTCTGGCGTCTGCAATCGGCGCGCCGACCAACCCGTCTAAAATCGCGAACACCTTTGCAAGCGAGCGCCAGATGAGCTACACCAACAAGACCATTTCACAGCACATTGATTTTCTGGCGGATGCTTTTTTGATCGAGAAGGCGCAGCGCTATGACATCAAAGGGCGCAAGTATATCGGTGCCAATCTCAAATATTACTTCACCGACCTCGGTCTGCGCAACGCCCGGCTGAATTTCCGTCAGCAGGAGCCGACTCACATCATGGAGAACATCGTATATAATGAGCTGTGCATTCGCGGTTATCATGTCGATGTGGGCATCGTTGAGGCGTTCGGCAGGGACAGCAGCGGCAAGCGCCTGCGCAAGCAGCTCGAAGTCGATTTCGTCGTCAATCAGGCGAGTCAGCGATATTATATCCAGGTTGCCTACGACCTTACCTCGGAGGAGAAACAGGCGCAGGAGTTTAACTCGCTCCGCCATATTCCGGACTCGTTCAAGAAAATCGTCATCGTAAACGGCGTCCGCAAACCGTGGCGCAACGATGAAGGATTCGTTATCATGGGCATGAAGTATTTTCTCCTAAACGCAGACAGTCTGGAGTTTTGAGAAAATACGTGACAGAAACCTGCGTGCGCAGCATTTCCGTCTGAAAACCGGCAGCGGCAGGTATGAATGTACCGCCGAAACAGAAGGCATCATCTCGATCTATTCCAGGATCGTGCTGAAATGCTGGCTCGATGAAAAGCTCGCCTCCGGTGATGTGGAAACGCGCGTACCGATTTGTCAGCTCGGCGACAGCAAACGCAGATACGAGTTCTCCTTCCTGTCGCGCACACGCAAGATTGCTGTCAGCTATACCGCAAATCGCGCAAACCTTTCTGATGAAAAATTCGATATTCTTCGTACAAACAGCAGCGGCATTCAGCTTCTTTACTTCACAGATGCCGCGAATACAGGCACGCATGGCCAGTATCCCGAGTATCTCCAGAAAATCCAGAAACGCAAGGGTTATTGTCTGCTGCTCGATGTGAACAGCCCGTCTTATGAACAGGCCAGGCTGTATGCGGTTTTTTACGCTCAGGACTGTGATGGTCTGTGGCAGGAAGTCCGTTTTGCCTCCGGTCTGCTTGCTGATTTCGGAATTACCGAGGGCGGACAGCTTCTCTATAAGAATATCCCCCTTCCGGTTTTGCTCTCTGAAAAGAAAGACGCTTTCAGCGAACAGCTCAAGCGCGAACAAGCGCGGCGTGAAGCTGCGCGCAGGCAGTATGAGGAGCAGCTGAAGCAGCTCGAACACGAGCGCCGCGAAAGGCAGGCATTGCAGAAAAAGCAGGCAATGGAAAAGCTGGTGCGTGAGAAGGAAGCGGCTGCCCTCCGTGCCCGTCAAAAGCGACAGGACGAGCTGTCGGCAAAAGACCTCTCTGCCCTGCTCGATCGGTCCCAGACAGAAGTTATCGACTCGAACGGCGTCCAATGGCTGAAATGTCATTACTGCGGCGCTGTCGGCAACGCCAACACCTTTTTCTCACGCGGTCATGGATCGTTCATCAACCACGGCATCTGCCGAGCCTGCTGGGGACGTGGACATAAATATATTCGCTGAAAATACAGCTCTCTGAATTACACACAAGTATTGTGTATATGCATTTTTATTACACAATATTTATGTGTAATTTTATTATATCTATATATAATGTAATGTTTATACATATATAGTTACATCGACATGATCTGTAATCTTTTAAATTTCGCATATAGATCGAAAATATCCTATTCACACGCTAAATATCAATGCTTTATTATGAATATAGGTAAATTTCTTGACTTCGACACAGGAACGTGGTACAGTATAAAATATACAGCAGAATATTACACATACTTATAAAAATTACACAATTATATTGTGTAATTTAATTGCATCATTTGGGAGGAAAATCCGGTATGACAATACTTGCAATCGCCAACCAGAAAGGCGGCGTCGGCAAAACAACGACGGCCTGCACCCTGGCATATATGGCTGCACATGACGGGAAACATGTTATGTTGATCGATGCCGATGCGCAGTGCAACAGCACGGATACGAGCCGCGCACAGAGCGATGGCGTCAGCACGCTGTATGATCTCATTATCAATAAGGACAGCGAAGATTGCGTACAGCATACTCCCTACGGTTATGACATTATCGCCGGTGATCCCCTTCTGCGGGATGCTGATAAAATGCTCAGCGGTTTTGCTGATGTGTTTGTTCTGAAAGAGCAGATGGAGGCTGCAAAGCTCGATTACGATCTAATCATCATCGACACACCGCCGGCACTTGGCACGTTGCTGATGGCTTCTCTTACCGCAGCTACAACCGTCCTCGTCCCTATGACTGCCGACCGCTATGCTGCTCAGGGCATCAGCCGTCTGGCGCGAAGCATCGCTGACACGCAGAAGTATACCAATCAAGGCCTGTCGTGCTGCGGTGTACTGCTGACACGCAAGGGCCGTCCGACTACGCTTTCCCGAGAGATCGAAGCCGGTCTTCCCGAACTTGCCGAGCAGCTGGGTACGACTGTACTCGAAACCGCAATCCGCGAAACCGTGCGTGTTCGTGAAGCACAGGCGGCACGTCAGCCGCTTATGGAATGGAATGATACTTGTACTGCGGCACAGGATTATCGTGCGCTGTACGATGAACTGAAACGAAAGGGTGTATTGTAATGGCGAAGAATATCGCAAGCGAAAATATTTTTGACGGACTGAAGGGCGGACCGGCAGCAGCCCAGAAAGCCGTTTCGGTACAGGAAACCACACCTGCTCCGGTTAAGCCTGAAAACGAAATCAAGGTAACACCGCGCAACGATAAAAACCGTACCGCACGCGCTCAGATCGTTCTTACCCCAGAACTGAAGCAGCGTGCTGTAAAGGTCGCGCAGCATACCGGAGTCAGCTTTAATGAACTGGTTAATCAGCTGCTCGAACAGTATTGCGCAGTAGTAGAAAACAACCAGGACTAAAACATAATTCTGAGAAAAAAGCCGAGATACGCTTTTCAATAGTGTATCTCGGCTTTTATGCTGTAAAATAATATGTATGAATATTGCATATTGAAATTGCATGATAATGATATGTAGAAATATTACGCAATATTATTGTGTAATTTCTTTACTTATTCTCTTGTCTGAACTGCCCAAGGTTTTAAACGAGAGGTTTGATTAAAGAAAAATAGGTAGATAAGGATTTTATTAGACTCTGCCGATTTGCAGACGCTCGAAAACCATGGCTTCTGTTTCCATTGTACCCGTAAACAGCCTACCCTGTAAAAACAGGGGAATGGTACGGCGGACAAAGAAAAAGGGCGGCGGGGGAGCCGTCCTTCGTGCTTCAGCCGGGAAATTTCGTTTTGCGTGCACGACAGCCAGCCATGACGCTTGTCATGGCTGATTTTTTAATCCTGATATTCACCGCGGGCGATTGCCTCTTCACGGCGGCGGCGCGCCTCGGCCTTCTGCGCGAGCCATGCCTGCTCCCAGTCGGCAAGCGGCCTGTCCGGGGATTCGTCGGCAGGGGAGGCGTCCGTGCTGTGCTGCTTTTCGAGGAAGTCGAACAGCGCGGTCTGTAAGTAGGCGGCCGGGTTTTTGATGCGGCTGAGATCCAGCGTGGTGCTGTCGAGGAAGCGCTCCACGCTTTCCGGGGAAATCATCTGCGCGACAGTTTCGCGGCGCTCCTGCGTGATCTCAGCGCCCTTGATGAACAGGCGCTGCGCGTGTTTGATATTATAGACCGCCGTCACGACCGTTCCGGTCAGATCGTTGCCGAAGCGCTCGCGGAGCGCGTCGGCGTTCAGCTGCTGCTCGATCTGCCGGCGCTCCTTGCGGCGGACGGCGCGCGGCTTGTCTTTCTTCTTCGTGCTGCGCACGTTCTTGCGGATACGGGAAACGCGCTTTTTGAGCTTCTCGAGGAAGTCGCCGATGGTTGCAATCGTGGAGACCGAGCCGTCAACGTGATGGTTGGTAAGGTACGGCGTTTCCAGGTCGGGCGTCTCACAGATCTCATACTCGTATGTCCAGCGGTTTTCCTCACCGGCCGGGTGGCGGTGCTGCTTGAGCAGGCCGGAAATCTTGAAGCGCTTCCAGAGCGTCGAGAAATGTTTGATCTTCTCCATGCAGAACGAACGGATTCCCTCGGGACGGAGGACAAAGCCGGGAATTTTCATCAGATGGCTGACAAGGGCGAACAGACCCTTGCTCGCGAGGGAAATGGTTTTATCGCGCAGAACCGCAGTGGAAATATTCGTGTAGTCGCGCTGTGCATCGGAAATGCAGACAACATCGCCGTTCGGGCGGTCGATGGACGGGGAATAGACGAAGTCGACCGGCGCGGACGGGTGCTGCATCAGATTGTAGACATGGCAGAATGCACCATTTTCCGACTGGGAGAAATAGTGCTGCAAATATCCCTTTTGCTTTAATTCTTTCCATGCGGCATTGAGCAGATAGCCGCTGTCCGAGCAGGCATAGCCGAGGCGGCGCTTGCTGAGCGCGAACTCCGGCAGGCCGACAAAAGACTTGATGACGGCAAACAGACCCTTCGCGTTGAGGGAAAGCGTTCTGTCGCGCAGAACTTCGTTGTAGATTGTGGTGTAACCGGTCGCGGACATTGCCTTCCCTCCTTTCCGATGGTCAATTTTTCATAGAAAAAACAAAAAATCGTCTGATGCTCTCACACCAGACGATTGAAAAACCATGTCTAAATTCGTGTCAAAAATCGAAAATTCGTAATGTTGCACAAGTGAAATGTGTCGTACAAGGAAGAAAAATTGATTTTCGTCGAAAAACGCGCGTCTTATTGACATACCCACTCATTGAATGTATAATAGTTATACAAGTAAGCGGTATGCGCCATTTGGCGCGTTACTGGTCTCAGTTTGGGTGAGATCTTACCGCCCGCTGGTGTTGGTCGCACCGAGTGGCGGATACCGTTTATCCAAAGAGCTGATGCTTGCAGGCATTGGCTCTTTTGCTTTCTGTAATTAAGAATACCACGACGCGCTGGCGCTGTCAAGAAAAAAATATGGTTTTGTGCTCAAAAAGGCGAAAAAACGATATATATATGTTGCAAATCAAATCAATTAGTGATATAATTTGCGAAAAAATTGAAGTGCAGGATGAATTAAAGTGATATGCTACGGACAAATATCTACTTTAAAATCAGATTATACAATAAAAATGATAGTATTAGGTATGCTGTAATGGAATTTGATTAAGGGGATATAACCGAAAAAGTATAAAATGTAAGAACGAAGCCCTGGTGATGAAGCACTGGGGCTTTGCTGCATTTGGAAAATTATAATGTTTTAACTTTATAATCTTTAATTAAATATACTTTATAGATTATATTTTTGTTGAAATGCCTAAAATAATTGGATATAATATATCTAATAAAAGATATTTTTGAGGTGTTCTATGAGTGATTTCCAAAAATATTTAGATGAAGCATTCTCTAAAATAAATACTTCTGATTTTTCTGATTCTGAAGAAGATCTTCCGCGCGATAATATTTATAAAGAAATTCAGCAGCTGATTGTCAGCGAAAGAAAAAAACAAAAGGTAACACAAAAAGAACTGTCACAAAGGACCGGACTGTCACAGGCTAATATCAGCAATATAGAAAATGGTGTAACGCGCCCAACGATTGATTCATTACAGAAGATTGCAGAAGCGCTGGGAAAGCGGCTTCTGGTTTGCTTTGAAGAAAATGAGGAGATTTGACGATGAAAACATTAAACCAGCTGCGGATTGACGGTTTTCGTGGAATACGAGATTTGAATATAGAGCATTTGACACCGATCAACGTAATCGTGGGTGACAACAACTGCGGCAAGACCAGCGTCATGGAGGCCGTTCAGTTTCTGCGTTCGGGAAGTCCTGCTAATATTTACAGAATCGCCAGACTGCGTGATCGCACATTGACCTTCTCGTCCAACTCGCTGTATGACAGCTTTATCTGTATGTTTCCGAAAGCGGATGATAAACTGAAAATTCAGCTTTCGGGAGAGTATGATGGCAGACAAGTTTCCTATGTGCTTTCGGGAACAGAGTCTAAAGAACTGCTGGATTTGAACGAACTGGATCGTGTAGCCCGCAGAGAATTTGCAGATGCAAACGGTGAAACGGAAACCGATGTCTTCGACGGCTGTTCGGTTTATATGAACGGCGAACAGACGTTGACGGAAAACATTCGCTTAAACAGACTAACTCGTATGACCGGCACGCTGCTGCGGATGAACACGCAGATAAAGATCAGTTATGTAGCACCGTTTGAACATCTTAACGGGAATATCATCAACAGCATTATAAAGAACGATGCCTACAAGTCGATATGCCTGAGTGCATTGCAGCTGTTCGATTCAGAAATAGAAGATATGATGATCTTCAGAAGTGATGTCAGCAATCGTCCGGTTGAATATCTGAAGCATAAACGGCTTGGCAATATGCCGCTGTCCACTTATGGCGATGGCATTAAAAAAGTCCTTGTATTGGCAAATGCGATCGCCGGAGCGACCGGAGGTATTTTGCTGATTGACGAGATTGAAACCGCGATCCACAAAAAATATTACAACGATATTTTTCGGTTTATCGTCAAGGCTTGCCGCACGTTCGATGTGCAGGTATTTATTACGACACACAGCATCGAAGCGATCGACGGCTTGCTCGCCACACAGGATTATGATGTACAGTCAAAAGAAGATGCCGTTACCGTTGTCACATTACGGCGAGAAAATCATAAGACGTATTCCCGCGTCCTTCAGGGGCGAGAGGTCTTTGAAAACAGGGAAGCGTTCGGCTTCGAGGTGCGTCTATGAATAAACTGATTCTTTGTGAAGGCGCAACCGATGCGATCTTGCTCAGCTACTATCTGGAACGAACAGCAGGATGGAAGTTTGTTCGTCAACCGCCGCAGGGCGTATCCATTCGAGCAACAGAACAAAATGAAGAAGTCACATGGTATAAAAAGAACAACGACTATCTGTTGATCTGTGCAGTAGGCGGAAAAGATAATTTCGGGAAATTCTTTGACGATAAAATTCAAAAACCGCTCGTTATGTCAGATGCCTTTAAGAAGATCGCCATTGTAACCGATCGAGATAACAGAGAGGTCAGTGAAATCGAAACAGAAGCATCCGCTTTTCTGAAAGTACCGTGTGGCACCATCAAAAACAATCAGTGGAACGATTGCAGTTATACGAACAAGTTTGGAATGGAAAAAACTTTTTCGGCGTTGCTGGTCGTCATTCCGCATGAGCAGCAAGGCGCATTGGAAACCGCAATGCTTGCAGCGATTGCAGAAGATCCATATGATAAGAGCATTATCGAAAAAACAGGAGTGTTCGCTTCTCAAATGCGTCAGGAGGCATCACGGTATATTTCTACCGATCGTTTGAAACTGAAAGCACATCTGGGATTGACATGGGCTGTACAGTATCCGGAAAAAGTCTTTTCCTTAATTGATGAACAGATTAGAACTGTGAAATGGGAAGAGTCGGAAACGCTGCGGTTGTGCTTTGCGGCCTTAGTGGATATTTAAGGCGGAATATTTTTTGGGGGGGCAGTAGTATTGTGCTGGGACGCTGGGTATATCAGTTTACCCGTTTTTTATGAACGGGTAAACTGATAACCTGCTATTTTCACAGGTTATCTTTGAGGGAAATACTTGCCTTTCAATTGGAAATATTGTATAATATATGTATAAAGTCTGTCTTAGCTCTTTTAATGAGCAATGTTTCCTTTGTTCCATAATAGGAATACTGTATCTAAAATTAAAGTTCAAGACCTCTGTCAGAGTATGATCTGGCAGGGGTCTTTTTATATATAGATTGTCCCATAAAAAGTTTCTCGATGTTTAAAAAGAAAGGAAGTATCCGAACCAAATCCGTGAAAAATTATTGCTGAATCGTAGAAAAATACAAAGTAATCATCAACAATGCAGGAGAGAAAACCAACGTAAAAACGTGCCCGGTACGCCGTAAAAGTACCGGTGAGATAGCGACTCAACGCTATCTCGACAGCTAAAAAGAACAGTCAGAATTTAATAAAACAGATCAGTTTAGAAGCGCTGAAAAAAGAAGCTTCCCGTCGTGCATAAGACGTAAAAAAGTGCCTTGAGGTCGTGCATAAGACCTCGCTCAAAGAGCAAAAAAGAGTGCGTGCCCGATGATTTTTTCAAAGGGCGGCTAAAGTTTTAACATCAAAAAATGAGATACAGTAAGGGAAATTTTTATATGGGACACAAGAAAAAAGACGGAAAAGCTGGCCGTACATTGCATCAACAAGCGTATGACAGACTGAAAAAAATGCAAGCGTTTGGTGACAGCAAACGCATCGACAAGATAGAAAATCCGGAGGAATTCGCGAGAAAAATTTACAGCTTTTCGACCTACCAGACGTACTTCAAGCACATAAAATATTTTATCAAATGGATTCAGAAAGAACATCCCGAAGTCAAAACGCTGAAAAAAGCAGAAGAATTTGTGCCGGAATGGCTGCAAACCCGCGTGGATAAAGGACTTTCCGCATGGACAATTCAAACCGAAGAAGCCGCGCTGAATAAGCTGTACGGCATTAAAGCTGACGATGAAAATCGCTTTCAGCCGCCGAGAAGATTAAAGGAAAATATCACGCGCAGCCGCGGAGCAAAAAAGCGCGACGCGCATTTTTCAGAGAAAGCAAATGAGGAGTTAATCAATTTCTGCAAGGCCTGCGGCTTCCGCCGCAACGTGCTGGAGCGGCTGACAGGCAGTGACTTATTCGACCGCGCAAAGGCCGAAACGGCATTCACCGAAGCGCAGGAAGCAGGTAATGAAGCGCTCGCGGAAGCACTGCTTGTGGGTTTGAAAACCTTTCCGGAGCAGGATTATTTCATCCTGCATCGCCGTGATAAAGGCGGCAAAACGCGCTTGTCGCCTATCGTCGGGCCGCACATAGATGCGGTCGTGCAGCGCATGAAAGCCACGCTGCCGAGCGAAAAAGTGTGGCAGTATGTCAGCTCAAACTGCGACGTCCATGGTTATCGCGCGGACTACGCGACCAGCATTTACAGGCAGTACGCGCGGCCGATCGAACAGCTGGATTACCGCAAAAAGATACGATGTTCCGACGGAAAATACCGCTCCGAAATTTATATCTGCCGCGGGAGTGAGCGCAGAAAACGCCTTGACCGCCGTGCGGTCGGCATCATCAGCATCGCGCTCGGCCACAGCCGCGAGGACACCGCGATCACGAATTATATTCGTAATCTTTAGGCAGCGGCTATGTTTAGATACAGCTCAGTCGTTCAGGCCGGGGTGTATTATTTGTGTAGATACCTGTTTTTATCCGAAACATAATTCTGAATATTATCAATCGCCAAAATAAATGAATACGACAAAATAGTATATTTCACGAATAAAATATGCCTTTCAAGAGAGGTCTCTCAGAACACACCCTACACAAATAATGTAGGGTATCTACACAAATCGTGCACCCCCTGGGACGAGCGCAATGCAGCGGGAATGACCAAATTGGTGGTTTCGCAAGAATCATTGTCGCAGGGGAGGTACATTATTTGTGTAGATACCTCCTTTTATCCGGAACATAATTCTGAACAATATCAACCTCTGGAATGAATCAATGCGGCAGAATAGCACATTTCGTGAATATAATATGCCTTTAAAATGAAGCCTCTCAAAACACACCATACACAAATAATGTAGGGTATCTACACAGATTGTGCGCCCATAGGACGGGCACTAATCAACGAGAATGACAAATTTGGTTGTTACGCAAAGATTTTTCTTGCAGAGGGGTACATTATTTGTGTAGATACCTTCTCTTATCTGAAATGAAATTTTGAACAATATCAATCTCTGTAACGATTAAATACGCGAGAATGGCACATTCCACGAATAATTAATGCTATTCAAAAGAGGTATCTCAAAGCACACCCTACACAAATAATGTAGGGTATCTACACAGATCGTGCACCCATGGGACGGAAGCAATTCACCGGAAATGACCAAATTGGTTGTTACGAAAAGATTCCTCTTGCAGAGGGGGGTACATTATTTGTGTAGGTGCATATGTACGAAGGACGTTTACCTGAATAATTGGAAGACCGGTCAAGAAGACAGGCGGGAAACCGCCTGCTCTTGATATATCTGCATACAACTGTTATATATAAGACAAAAGCGACAAGCCTAATCCATAAGCTCATCGCCCTTAATTATCATAGAAGAATCTTATTTACAGAGTTTTTCTCACACGCTCGATTTAACAGCAAATGTTATTCTGGTCAATGTTTATAAATGCTGACGTTGCAGAATATCGACAATAATAATAGTTGACCTTTGTCGTTTGTAAATCAAAGTGCCTCTCCGTTTTTTCTTGTGGATGAGCGTGGACTTGCTGATAATGGACAGTTTGACGATTTGTGTATGCGAATGGTCGATAAGCAGAATGATTGCATGGTCAAGCTGTCCGGTGTTGAACTTGGGCGGACAGTCTTCACGGAAATTCAAGTGGGTGACAGGACGGTCCATCGACCGTATCATTGTAATAAGGAGCATCAGAGCATAAATGGCATTAACAGATAGAAACCCGTTTGGTTCTCAGAAACAGCCTAAAATCATGGGCGGGCATACATTTGGGGACAACATCGTGAAGTCCGAACGATTCCGCCTGCAAAAGCATAAGTTCGCACCGCTTTTCCGTATTCTGGACGACGGAGATTACCTGCAGGCTATCGGCGAAGAAGGCGCCATGCGTGCGCGGCTTCTTCTGCTGACCGAGGGCAACAGCTATATCGTTCCGCAGTGCGGTGATATCGTGGGCATCCACAATGTCAATCCGTCACAGATAACATTGGCACGGTGGGAGCGGTTCTGCGCAGCGATGGATGATTTGGCTAAGAGGCAGGGGTGGGGGGAGTACATAATGACGAAAATATGAATGGCGACCGTAGGTATCCGAGAGGGATGAATCATGGAAACGAATCGCCCGAATCTATTGCAGCGCAACGGATTCGGGCGATTTTCTTTGTGTCAATAGGGTTAGTAAGGGTAATTGTTATACGCGCCTTTGCACTACTTAGGTGTCACTGGTACGGCATTTAGCCTGTTTTTTGAATCAATGATCGATTTATAAATATCTTTGATTCCAGCTTCTCTTGCCATGCTGACAACAAGATTTTCTTCCTTTACTCCCATTCTTAAACCCAGGATAATTCCGCTTGGAATCCATTCCATCATAACTGGCGGCTTCATTGGGCAAGCAGTTATCATACGCCATTCTTCATCGTATTCATGGCATTTCCTCTTGATCAGCGTTGTTCTTTCTCTTTCCCATGTACCATTCCCCACGCTATCATACAGATATTTGGAAATTGTCGTATCAGAAATTTCGCCGATCTTGTTCAGCATTACAAGTTTTGCGAAATTAGTAGCATTATACGGAGCGTTCGAATAGTAGATGGGATATAACGGTGTGCCGAAATTTTTGATTCCACAGTTTTGACATTTTTCCTGTTTCCCGCATAAATAGTTTTCTTTCTTTTCAAGATCATAAATCTGAACAAAGCCTCTGTGTTGGTCTGCGTATTTTAGCCAGAGAACCTCATTAAAACCATTCTCGGAAAAGCAAATAGACCAAGTGTCTTTCTTTATCTCATCTCGCAATGCAAGCGCAGAACTAAGAAAATTTTCGACGAGTCCATTTGAAAGCATCTTTGTCACATTGTCAGCTGTAAAAAAGGCTTTCTGCTCTTCAGTCAGCATGCCGCCAAGAATGTCCTTGACACCTTCTGTGACTGCTTCTGTGCTTTCACGAGTTTGAAATGCCGTCAGAAGTTCTTGGTGAATAGAGTCAATATCAATATGTAAAAATGTATCAAAGGGATCGTCATAATAGTTTGCCGAAGAAAAATAGAGCCTATTTGTACGAAGTGCTTCCAAGCTATTAAGATTGACAGGACGATAGCGAAATAAAAGTTTCGGAAACCGTATCGCTGCCATCAGTTGTTTTGCATCCTGTGATAGGTCAAGTCCGGGTAATGCGCATAAAGTTTTCCAGAACGCTTCTCGTTCTTGTGCATTCATTCTTTCAGCCCCCTATCTTCCACCGCATTCACGCCGCCAGCGCATTGGCATTGACCCGTTCAATCGCCTGTCGGATGCCTGCCCACACGGACAGGTCTGTGAACACTTCCACGATGCTGCCGTAGTCGGTAAACGGTGCTTCCTGCAAAACGGACATATCTTTCATCATGCCGTTATGAACAATGTACTCCACAATCTGGTTTACGAAGTAAATCTGCCTGCTGTCCAAGCTGGCATCGTTCAGATACTGCGCAAACGCCTCCTTTGCCGCGTTCATGTCAACCCCGACGATTTCTCGCACGAACTCGCCCAGCGGCTTCTGGCCGTACTCAGCCACATAATCCTGTTTCGTACCGACCTCGCTCCAGAGTGCTTTCTCCAACGCCTGCACATCTTCCACAGTCAAAGGGACATTACCCTTTAGTTTGGCAATAACGGCGTCATTCATGTGCTGACGCACGTAGAATTCCGCCTTGGCCTTGTAGTTCTTCAGATCGTCGTTTTCCAGCTCAGATTCTTTCCAGTCCACAGACAGAATTTCGTCATCAAAATTCGTATCATAGCGCACTTTACTGACCGGAATATACTTGATGAGGTCGCGCAGATTCTCCCGGATGTACTCAAATTCATTGATTCCGGCGGTCTCCACATAGTCCGTATGCAAAATCTTGTCAATCAGCTCAGCCTGCACCATGATCTCCGGAATATTTGCCACAGCTGCAACGGCAGAGACCTTTTTAAACAGATCGCTCCGCGCCTTGCCATACTTCTTTCCCGCCAGGTACGCAAGCTCGATGCCGTATAGCAGCGCGTCGAACCGCAGCGCTTTGGCATCGTCCTCTTCCGGTGTAATAAGCGGCGCAAGCTCTTGACCTATGAGCAAGGTATCCTCATAGGTCAGAGCGCTATAGCTGTCCGGTTCTGCATACCGCTCTACATATTTTAAATGCTGGCGGACAGCAAAGTTCTCTTTGTTCAGTTCCCGCACCTTGCGCACCATGTCCTCCACCAGCGTCTTGCGGAAGGCAATCAGATCCGTTGTCTGATACGCCAAGTCCTGCAATTTGAAGGCAATTTGGGCCTTCAGATGAAAGATTGCGCCTTGCAGGGCGATCATATTGGCGGTAGGTCTGCCCTTGTTCATGCGAAAGAACTCAAAGTTGCCGCAGAAGTCAAAAATATAGAACTTGTCCTTATCCTTACCATCCATCAGCCCCGGACACAGACGGGTGCCACGCCCAATCATCTGCCAGAACTTCGCTTTGCTCATGACCTTTTTAAAGAACACCAGATTCAGCACCTCCGGCACGTCGATGCCGGTGTCCAGCATATCCACGGAAATGGCGATTTGCGGCAGCTTTTTCGGATCGGAGAACTCGTCAATCGCGCTCTGGGCGTAAGTCATATAGTTATCAATGACCTTGGCAAAGCCGGGAAGGTGCGGGTATTCTTTATTGAAAACCGCGAGGATTTTCTCCGCATGGGTGTGATTTTTTGCAAAGATGATCGTTTTGCCCAGCTTACTGCCGTAGTCGATGGTCAGACCGTGGATCATCAGCGTGTTCAGTACCTGTCGGATGGTGTCTTCATTGAAAATCCATTCGTTCAGCGCCGAGGACGCAATGCGCTCCGGTAATTCTCCGTTTTCATCTTCGAAGGTGTCCTCATAGGCCTGCTTGTCCTCGTCGGAAAGCTCATCGTAAACGATGCCCTGTTCAATAAATTTCAGCTTCGTCTCTACCGATAGGAAATCCACCAGATACCCGTCCTTCACCGCCTGCGCCAGTTCATAGCCATAGGTGGGTACGCCGTTTTCTAGTTCAAATATCTCATAGGTGTTCTTGTCGATCTCGTCCTTGGGCGTGGCCGTCAGTCCCACCAGCGGGGCATCAAAGTAGTTGAAAATATCCCGGTACTTGTTGTAAACGGAGCGGTGAGCTTCGTCACAGATGACCAAATCGAAATGTCCGCAGGTGAAAAGCTTACCCTCTTCATCCTGCACGCTGTCAATAACATTGTACATGGTCTGATAGGTGGAAAACACACAGTGGGCTGTGTAGTTGTCCTTCTCCTCGCAGAGATTGGTAACGGAGAGATCGGGCAGCAAATTCACAAAGCTGCGCTTGGCCTGCGTCACCAGACTGTTGCGGTCAGCAAGGAAGAGAATATTCTTCACCCAGCCGTGTTGGAGCAGCACATCGCATAGGGCGATGACAGTTCTCGTTTTTCCGGAACCGGTGGCCATGACCAGCAGCGCCTTGCGGCGGTTCCGGGCAAAGGCGTCGCAGGCAGCCTTGATTGCCCCCTCCTGATAGTAGCGCCCGGCGATCTTGCGGTCCACCATGACATTTTTCAGGCTCGTCCGCATACTCTGGAGATTGAAGAGCTTCTCCAGATCACGTTTGGAGTAAATGGCCGCACATTTCCGCTCAGGATACAGATTGTCCGTGATGCGGGTCTCAAAGCCGTTGGTCAGGAAGATGACCGGGCGGCGGTGATACTTTTTCTCCAACAGATCGGCGTAGAGCTTTGCCTGCTGGCGGCCCTTAGCTACGTCCACGCAGGTGCGCTTGGCCTCCACCACTGCCAAGGGGCGTCCATCATCACCGTAGAGCACATAGTCCGCATAGCCGACCTCGGATTTGTTGGGCATACCGGGCAGTTCGACTTCGTTCAGCCAGTCCTTGCCCTCCGTCCAGCCCGCATCTGTGAGCATGGTGTCGATATACAGCTTGCGGGTCTTGTATTCGGACAGGTCGAGGGGCTTTGGCACATAGGTCTGCTGCTGCTCGGCGCGACGGGCGGTGAGTTCCTCCTTCAGCGCAGCGTTTTCCGCCATCAGCGCGGCGAGCTCCACCTCCGGCACTTCCTGCACCGGCTCGGCGGAAACTTCGCTTTTCTGCGTCAGCAGCGCATGGTCGAAATGTCCTTCGGTGTAGTTCTCGCCGTAGCAGTACGCCACAAAATCCAGAAGAATATAGAGATTTTCCAGACACAGCGCCGCCTGCTCTTCGGTGATTTTCTTGCCGGTGTGGGCGGCGTTGTTGCCCATGCGACGGATCAGATCCATCCGCCGCCAGATGTCCGCGCCCACGATGTCCCGGAAGTCTTCGGTATTCATGAGACTCACCAGAGAATCCTGATAAGGCATGACCAGCGCCTTGTCCACGGAATACATCCACTTCACGGCAAACTCCATCGCCCTGCGGCAGTTCAATACGCAGGCAGAAGGATCGATATGTAGAATCCGCTCAGCGGAAACCGCAACGGAGGCAAAAGGGTCAAATTGCGGGTTTGCAGCGAAAATATCAAAGTTGGTCATTGTGTGTCACCTCACATGCTATTATTACAATGTTGATTTACTTTTCTTCGCTATTTATAGGAAACGTGTGTAAAGCGGTTAATTGATAATTGATTTGAGCTTCTTCTATGGAATTTATCTGATATATGGATATTTTCACCGAACCGTGGTTCTCTTTTTCAACTTCATCTGCAAAATCAACCACATATTCATCATTGGGAATACTATCCAATAAAGCAAATAATTCTTTTCCTGCCCTTGTCAATTCAAATTCCCCAATAGAAATGACGTTTTCATCTGATTTTGTGCCATATACCATCACCAATTTTGTTTTATTGTACATAAACTCAGGCTTTGTATTAGACACCGACAGATTGAGAGAGACAAAGCCGCCAGAGTTAATTAAACCGCATTCGTCCAAAATCATTATGTCTCTATAGGCAATATTGTATTTTTCTAGTAACTCGTTGGACGATGGCAGAAAGAAACTGCTATTCCTTTCGAGAATAAATGGTGCTATTTTTTGAAACAATTCTGCTTCATGTTTTGAAATATTCTTCAATGTGTCCAATGTGCGGAGGGAGTATGAATTTGGTTGTTTAATTTCACCTGCTAACACTTTGCCCCAAAGATTTTGTAAATCCTCATCTGAAATACCTGCAACAGAATCAAAAAACCTATTTATCCATCCTTGTTCCACAGGGTCATCAGAGCACTTTTCTTCCTTCTCTAATATCTCATAAGCATTGTCAATAATATTTTCTATATTTAACTGTTTCGTTGCTTCCTGAAGGGCTAATCTAGTTCCGGTTCTTTGCATTAGTCGATTAAAATCTTCCGAGTTTATTACTACACCATTTTTGTCATAAACGATAGGTACATCAGCGGCATTCCGCATTGCTTCCCCAATAACACTTATTTCGTATGCTGTAGCATCGGCAAGTTTTCGCTTTTGTCGGGGTTCATATGCCGTACCGATTGCTTGTCCAACCATTTCAATCAACTTCGTGGTTGGGGCTACTAATACCTTTGCTATTTCAAGTGCTTCTCCCATAATATACACCTCACCCAAAATATTTCTGCATCAGACTGTCAAACAGCAGCTGTGCTTCGTCCAATGCCTTCTGTACGGCAACTTTTGATTTGTCGGTCTGCTCGACGAAGGCCGCGAATTGATCCTGCAGTTCAATCGGGGGGCAAATTAAAGGTAACTGCCGTATAAATCCTTGATTTGCCATTTTAAACTTTCCGCTCCCTATCTCCATGAACTTTGAATAGAGCATCTGCATGTGATAGAAAACGAATTCTGATGAAAATGCTACATTATTGTTTACATCAATTGCTGCGATATTCTGGTTGGTTGTGGTATCAAATCGCAGTAATGCGGTTTTCCCGATGGTCGCGCCAACCAATGCAACCAGCACCGTTCCTTTATGAAACCATTTTGCTGACGAATGTGTGTAACCTTCTTCTGTAATGAATTTCCCGTCATTTCCACTCAGTATCGTGTCTTGGCACATGTTAGAACCTATCCAGGGGATTGTTCCATTTTCCCAATATGCCTTTTCTCCTGTGGCGGGAGTTCCACCGCTAGTCACATTGAACTGCTCTCCGATAGTCGATGTGCTCCACTTGGAAATATCAGTCATTGGATCACCAAACATCTCGACAAATCGGGCTTTGACAAGCTCGTCCATCTTTTGAAGCTGCTGTTGACGCAATCGAACGATTGAGATTATTCTATCAAATTCGCTGGTAATATGTCGCTGATTTTCTAATGTGGGGCATTCTATCTCTACAGATTTTAAATCTGAACTATTGGCCCGTGGCATTTTGGCACCGCTTGTTTTTTCGTTTATATATGCCACAAATTTTGGTGACCGTAGAAAATATGTAAGATATTCTCTCGTAATATAGTTTTTATTAGGCTTCAGTGGAAGCATTTCTGAAGTTGCATACCCAGGGCAATCAGGGATAACAACTTTGTTTAGATATGGACGTAATTTAGAATAGAGAACATTATTAGTATCAAATGCGATGGTTGAGGTTCCGACTTTATCGAAAGGAACATACAAACGCTCATAGATATGCCCTGTGTTGCTTTCCACCATATCTAGATTTAGCAGCCAATATGATTCGCTTTCTGGAACACTTCCTTGCTGAATGGGGGCTATATCACCCAGTTTATATTTCGCCATATTTCACTCCATTACAATCCAAGCAGCTCTTCCAGCTTGCTCATTTCCTCACCAATCTCCAGTTCCAACTCTCTCAGCTGGGCCAAAATCTCGCTGGTCGGCGGATACTCCACGGGCTTATACTCGGTTTTCTTGTATTTATTTATGGACAGGTCATAGCCATTTTCTACGATCTCCGCCTTGGGCACGAAGAAGGATTTTTCCGTGCGCTGGCGGTCTTTTTCGGCATCCAGATTGCGGAACCGTGCAATGATATCAGGGATATCGTTGTCTGCCACCGGGCTGCGCTTATCGTCCAGCGAAAAGCCGTCGGCGGTCATATCATAGAACCACACATTGTCTGTACCACCGTGGCCGGTCTTGGTGAAGATCAGCACCGCGGTAGACACCCCTGCGTAGGGCTTGAACACGCCGGAGGGCATGGAGATCACGGCCTCCAGCCGGTTGCCGTCCACCAGCTCTTTGCGGATGGCTTTGTGTGCCGTGGACGAGCCGAACAGCACGCCGTCCGGGACGATGCAGGCGCAGCGTCCGCCGATGCGGAGCATCCGCAGAAACAGAGCCAGAAACAGCAGTTCCGTTTTCTTGGTCTTGCAGACTTTCAGCAGATCCGCCGACACGGTGTCTGCGTCCAGGCTGCCCTTGAACGGCGGGTTGGCAAGAATCAGAGAATACTTTTCCTTGTCCGGGTTCTGATCGGACAAGCTGTCCCGGTATTCGATAAAGGGATTGTCAATGCCGTGGGTCATCATGTTCATCGCGCCGATGCGGAGCATGGTTCTGTCCATGTCGTAGCCGAAAAACATGTGGTTCATATAGTGATCCTTCTTCTGGCGGTTGAAGAAGATTTCTTCTTTGCGGTGCTCCTTCAGGTATTCGCCTGCCGAGACCAAGAAACCCGAAGTACCGCAGGCCGGGTCGCAGATCACGTCATCGGCTTTCGGGTCCATCAACTCCACCATCATGCGGATAATATGGCGTGGGGTACGGAACTGACCGTTACGGCCGGACTGGCTGATTTTGCTGAGCAGATATTCATAGGTATCGCCCCGCACATCCACCGCCTGAGATTCGTTCATCAGGCGATAAATCTCGTCCAGCGCATCCACCACTTTGGATAGCAGAAGCGGCGTGGGCAGCTTGAAAATGGCATCGTCCATGTACTTGGAATAGGCGCTGTTCTTATCCCCGTGGAGGTTCTTGATGAACGGAAACACCCACTCCTGCATTACGCTGTACATCTTTCCGGCGGGGAAATCGTGGAATACACTCCACTTAAGCTGCTGGCCGTCGATGGTACGGTCACCGACCTGCACCTCATCCGCAAAAATGCTCTGATACGGCAGTCCCAGCATGGCAGCTTCCTTGGTCCGGAGATTGTCGGCGTCATCCAGATCATGGATGAACATCATATAGGTGATCTGCTCAATAACATCCAGCGGGTTCACCAGTCCGCCCGCCGCAAAAATATCCCAGAGGCTGTCGATTTTGTTTTTCAGTTCACCTGTAATCATTTATTCTCTCTCCCTGTTCCAAGTATAAGAAGTGTAGCGTCCGCCGCCGATTTTCAAGATTTCTCCAGACTTTATCAAATCCGCCAGTGCGCGCTGGACGGTGATCTGGCTGATATCCGGGCATTTGGCCTTGATTTCACTCTTGGTGATCTTGCCGAGGTGGTTCTTGATGATCTCCCGCACACGGTCGGGCTTGGACAGGCCCTTGGTGGTCAGCAGCTCGATCCGGCTCTCGAAATCCCGGTACGCCGCCACCAGAACACCCAGCATATAGGTGACAAAGGGGGCATAGTCGTTGGTTCCCTCATGCCAGTTGTATGAACTCTGCTGCAAAGCTTCGTAATATGTTTCCTTGGTGTCGGAAATCAATTTCTCAATGCTGATATACTTGCCCACGATATAGCCGGAGCGGTACAGGAGCAGCAGCGTCAGGAGCCTGCTCATGCGGCCATTCCCGTCATTGAAGGGGTGGATGCAGAGAAAATCCAGTATAAAGATGGGAATCAGCAGCAACGGGTCGAGTTCAGCATCCTGCGTAGCCGCTTCAAATGCGCTGCACAGCGCCGTAATAGCCTCCGGCGTTTCCCACGCAGGAACAGGCTCAAACCGGACAATCTGCTGACCGTCCGGCAGTTCTTCGGCAATCACGTTATCCGAATTTTTGAAGCAGCCGCCGATGGACTTCCCGCTGTATTTGTACAGATCCCGGTGAAGCTGCAAAATGATGGACGGCTTTGGCGGGATATAGTCATGGCTTTCATGAATCGTTGCAAGCACATCGCGGTATCCGGCAATCTCTTTTTCACTGCGAGTTTTTGGCATTGTTTTATCACGCACGATTTTCTTCAGTCTGTCATCCGTGGTGATAATTCCCTCGATGCGGTTAGATGCCTCTGTGCTCTGAATTTTCGCAACTTCCAGAAGTTCAGACAACGCATCCGCTTTAGCCTCGATAAAGAGATTTTGCTGCCCCTTGTATTCGTGAATCTGCGTCAGGTAGGCCACGATCTCTGGCGTCAGCAATTTGTTGTATTCTGTTTTGAAGTCGAACGCTCTCATGCACTGCCCTCATTTGAATTTCAATTTCATCAAATCTTATCGAATGATGTAATTATAGTATATCCTTGAATTACATCGCTGTCAATATCAATTTTCTCATTTTTGCATTAATGATAAAATTAGAATTTGGCTGTCGTCTGCTACGCATCATGTCCCCTCGCCGGCGCTGACAATCGAAAGCTGTATCGTAACGATTTCAGATTGTCAGCAAAAAAGGAAGTCCGCTACTCATCGGTACGGACTTCCTTTTGCATTTTCTGAGCAGGTGTTCCAAACTGCGTTTTTACAGTTTGGGTACCCGTCTGCGAAGAAAATATGGGGAGTTCAGAGGGGAAAATCCCCTTTGACGCAGGGTTTCCAATAGGGGCGCGCAGCATCCCTGTTGGCACACGATTTTCCGTAGGAAAGTCTAGTGTGTTATACCTTTGCTTCCGGCTGACACTGGAAAGGGGCTGGCTTCGCCATCTGCTGTACGGACAGATAGCGGTTGGCAGACGCTTTTCAGCGGCAGGAGGATAGGCGGATTTTGTGACGCGGGTTGCGGTACAAATGCAGGATTTTTGAGAAGCAAAATCCGACTGTCCGGAAAAGGAAGCAGAGGTATATAAAAGCCCCGTCCCGCCGCAGCGCCGCCGTTGTTTCAGCGCTTCTTCCGTTTTCCCTTGCCGTGGGTCATGGTCGTTTTCCCGCGCTGGCTGATGGGGCTTTTCAGGTACTTGGACAGTTTGAGTATTTCAATCAGTGAGACGAACTGCTCTTTCGAGAGTTTGTCATAATCAATGCCGAACGTAGCAAGGAATGACCGAATTTGCCTTTCCTCGGAACTGCCCTCAAAGTTCATTGCATCCTGTAATTGGTTCTGTATATTTTCTGCAAAGGAGACTTCATCCGCGGTCATGGTGTCGGGGCGGTGTTCACTCCGAATGTCACGGAGAATACCTTTCAGATCATCCGCAATCAATCTTCCGAAATATTCATCTTCCCGAATCTGCGCCACTTCTAACGTCCGCAGGTGCAGGTCATTTTCCTCACCGCCGTTTTTCATCAATGCCATCTGCCGGACGGCTTCCAGCACGGCATTCATATCGTTGACCCGCATATCCGCGATCCGGTCAACGTAAATCTCAGCATCCAGCATGAAGCGCTGGAAATCCTTGTGGCAGATCAGCTCCGACAGCAGCCGGTGGTTGAACTTGCCTGTTCTTAATATATCAATCGAAGCATCACTCAAATGCAGCTCATGTAGAGCTGTGTTCAATGTCACTTAGTTAGCAAGTAAGGAACCTCACAAAGACAGCACACAGCAAAGCCAGAGCAAGCTGTGTGCTGTCTTTTGCGACATCAGGGCATGACAACAAAGCGGATCGGAAAATCCGCTTTAAAAAGAATGTTCAAATCACAAAAGTTTCGCTACCGGTTGCAAAACTCAGCGTCATAAGTTATAATAGAGATATCAAAACCTATATTCAAAACTCGCGGTGTCAAAACCGGGAAAACGGGGGAATTTACATGACATTCGGCTACGCGAGAGTCTCGACCAAGACGCAGGCGCGCGACGGCAACAGTCTGGACGCGCAGCAGGCGGCGCTGACGGCGGCGGGCGCGGAAAAAATTTACACGGACACCTTCACCGGCACGAAGATCGAGCGCCCGGAGTTCGACAGGCTGCGCGCGCAGCTGCGACGCGGCGATGTGCTCATCGTCACCAAGCTCGACCGCCTCGCGCGGTCGGTGTCGCAGGCGTCCGGCCTCATCACCGATATGATCGACGAGGGCGTGACCATCAACGTGCTGAACCTCGGCATCCTGTCCAACGACTCGGTGAACACGCTGCTGCGTAACGTGCTGCTGTCGTTCGCGCAGTTCGAGCGCGACATGATCGTGCAGCGCACGCAGGAGGGCAAGGCGGTCGCGCGCGCCACCGACCCGAATTTCCGTGAAGGCCGCCCGCCCAAATTCGATGCCGAGCAGCTCGACCATGCGATGACGCTGCTCGATGACCATTCCTACGCGCAGGTCGTCAAATTGACCGGCATCAGCAAGTCCACGCTCATCCGGGAGAAGAAGAGGAGAAACGCGGATATTCTCTATTTTAACAGCAAGAACAGCGCTCCTTTGTAATAATACTAGAGTTACGATTTGATACAGCAATCAGCTAACCAGTGGTTTCTGAAAATACTGTCGCAAAAGCGGCGGCAGAACGAACAAATTCACTTTTAATGCTAAAAATCTCCTGCTTTCAGAATGCGGAAGCAGGAGATTTTTTTAGGAGAACTTTTATGGAAGCGGCTATTGAGTTGATATATTATTCAATCCAGTCATTCACGGTTAATGCACTGCCGAGAACCGAGTTGCGTTCGGTTGCGGAAAGCATCAGATGACCAGAATCATTGACGTAAACGCTGGCGCCATAGCGGAAATGAACGCCCATGACACCGGCTGCGCCGCCGGTACTGGTCATATGGACTTTTTGCAGTTCATCACTGAGGGTCCAGGACGTTGTATCGAGCTGATACAGATAAGCATAATCATCGAAGGTTGCACCGCTAGTTATGGACCATAGACCGATCATATAGATATCGTTGGTGTTCGCTTCAGTTACCAGACCGATGCCCTGAAAATCCTTATCAAACGGGAAGCTGCCAACATCTTCAAACTGCGCGTTTTCGAGACCCTGCGCAGCATTGGCGCGGTATACGTGATAGACGCTGTTTTCGCCGTCCAGATGCGCGACCATCAGTACATAATATTCCGTACCGTCTGCGGCCGTATACTGCGTGACACCGAGCGCACCGGCTTTATGTCCGACAGACAGATCAAACCCCTCTACACGGCGCAGCTCGCCAACTTTAAGCGAGCGCAGATCGTACAGATCAACATGAGCGGCGGTATCCTGTTCGGAGGGAACAAAAAGATAGTCGCCCATGACCTGAATACCGCCCGGATGCTTCCAGCCCTCAAGATAGGTTTTGAAACCGGTTTTTTCACTGCCGTTCGTTAAACCGGCCACAATATGCGCATAGGAAGCAGTAGAAACACTGTGCGTCAGGAGAGAATAAGCGTTTCCGTTCTGATCTACATATGGCGTATATCCCTGAATGTGGTTTACTGTCGGGTCGTAGCTTCCGGGGAAGCCGCTCAGATTGGTTTTGCTGCCGTTCAAGGGCAGAGCAGCAAACGCTTTCTGAACGTTTTCAAGCTGCGCCGGCTTGGTGCGTGCGATTTCCGGAATGGCAAGTGCAGAAAGCGTAATTTCATTCGTGCCGTTGCCGCCGCGCAGGAAAGAAGCATATACCGTTTCGCCTTTCTCGGTCGAGCCGAGCGCAAGGATAGAATCGGATCCATCGCTGTCTTTTGTATGCTGACCGCAGGTCTGGCCGAACCACCAGTTGTTACTGAAAGTCGTACTTCCCTGTGCAATACCGACATCGGGGAACGTGACGGTTTCGCCCTGCGGCATTTGTGCGTTCTGAATGGTGAGGTTTAACTGACCGACAAAAGCAAAATTCAGTGTGTCGGCCGTATGATCGAATGTTGTTCGGTCGCCATTCACCGAGTCGCTGTTATAGCCGGACATCTGATCATTGAACCAGTTCGCGACTTTTGCAGAGCCGCTTCGACCGACATCAAAGGTAAATTTTCCGTCAGACAGAGAAACGACCTTGCCTGCATAATTTCGGTTCTGCGGGTCCTGTCCGTCGGTAATGCTCAAATCATTGAGCGTATAGGTGCCGTCCACAATGGTAATATCGGAAGCGGAGGTAAATTTGACTTCATTTGTACGGTACGTCATACGGGGCGCAATATCAAATGCGCCTGCATTCAGCGTGCAGAGCATAGAAACAGAAATAATACTGCTTAAAATCTTCAAACGGGTTTTCTGCATGTTATACTATCCTTTCCAAATTCATATTTTTAAGGCAGCACCGACCAGGGAAAGTACAGCGCTGCCTTAAAGTAAAAAGAGAGAGTAACAGTTACGCTTTATTCTGCTTTGCGAGCTTTTCTGCGACCTTGGCTTTGTGGTTTTTCCACGCGAATACCGAAACCGATGCGACTGCGATCACGAGGAACAGCAGGCTGATCGGGCGGGTCACAAAGATGCTCAGGCTGCCGTCGGACAGCAGCAGTGCGCGGCGGAAATTGTTTTCAGCCAGAGGGCCAAGCACGATGCCCAGAAGGATCGGAACCAGCTGGAAATCCATGCGGCGCAGGAAGTAGGAGATGATACCGAAGATCAGGATGATATAAATATCATACAGACGGTTATTGGTCGAGTACGAACCTGCGATGCAGAAGGTCAGAACGATGCACGCCAGAATCTCATACGGAACACGGGTGATGTGCGCGTAAAATTTGGTGAATACGCTGCCGATGATGTACATGAACACGTTGACAACGATCAGGCCGAGCATGATCGCGTACAGAATATTGCCCTGCTCCTTGAACAGCATCGGGCCGGGGACCATGCCGTGGATCATGAACGCGCCCATCAGGATAGCGGTCGCGCCGTCGCCCGGTACGCCGAGCGTCAGCATCGGGATCATGGTTGCGCCGCACGCGCCGTTGTTCGCGGACTCGGAGGCTGCAACACCTTCGATCTCGCCTTCGCCGAAGGTTTCCGGATGCTTGGAGGCCTGCTTGGTCTGGTTGTAGGAGATAAACGCCGCCAGACCGCCGCCGGTGCCCGGTGTCGCGCCGATGATGATGCCGATGAGTGAGCCGAGCAGGATCGGCTTGCGGCAGCGCTTGTATTCTTCCCTGGTGATCTTGTCCTTGGTGATGGAGGCTGCGCTGACTTCCTTGTGGTCGCGCTTCGGGTTGTACTGCGATTTCATCATAATCTCGGAAATTGCAAACAGACCGATCAGTGCAATGATGAGGTCGATACCACTCATCAGATTGAGATTGCCGAAGGTGAAACGGGTCGTGCCGCTGATGTTGTCCATGCCGATGGTGGACATGAAGATACCGATGCAGGCGCCGATCAGACCCTTGAAAATGTTCTTGTTCGATACACCGGAAATGACCGACAGACCGAATACGGCAAGCGCCAGATACTCCGCCGGGCCGAACAGCAGGGTAATTTTTGCGATCTGCGGCGCGAGGAACAGCAGCGCGAACGCACTGAGCAGGCCGCCTATGGTTGACGCAAACAACGCCATCGACAAGGCTTTATATGCCTGACCTTTGCGCGCCATCGGATAGCCGTCGAACAGCGTTGCGGCGTTCGCCGAGGTGCCCGGCGTGTTGATCAGGATCGCGGTGATAGAGCCGCCGTAGGTACCGCCGCAGTAGATCGCCAACAGCATGAGGATCGCCGTGGTCGGCTCCATGCCGTAGGTCAGCGGAATACAGAGAATGATGCCGAGGTCAGAGGTCAGGCCCGGGATAGCGCCGACAACGATGCCGAGCGCGAGGCCGACCGGAATGATAAGAAAGTGCTGCCAGTTCAAAAGAAGATGCAGTCCCTGTAAAAATAGATCCATG
>NZ_JACOPK010000013.1:0-60986 GCF_014288055.1 Agathobaculum hominis | reverse complement strand
TTTTTCATTTGTCAAGAACTTTTTCAAAACTTTTTTCGAAGTTTTTGAAGCAGATCTTTCAAAAATCAAACTTTTCTGACCGCCGTCTCTTTCGAAACAGCTTATTTATTATATCAAACCGAAATCCATTTGTCAAGAACTTTTTATTCTTTTCAAGTCGCTTTTCAGTTTGACCGCCGTGCCTCTCAGCGACAGCTTTAATAGAATACCACAGCAGTCCCCCTCCTGTCAACAAAAATTTTCAGGTTTTTTCATATTTCGTTTTCTGCCGCATGTGCAGGCTTTTCCCGCATATGATTCATCACCCACGCGAACGCTTTCGCCGTTCGCAGACTGGGTTCTTTGAAGTGATTGCCGGGATTCCACTCAAGTGTACAGTTTACGCCCTGCTCCTTCATCCATGCATAGCAGTGTCTGGCGCAGTCCCCGACCGTGCGCATCACCGGATTTCGCGTTTTTTCCTCCCGCATGCCCAGACTCAAATATACCGTTTCGCATTCAAGGCCTTTTTCCTTCATATATGCAGAAAATCCGGGAAACCAGAGAGACGGTGAGGCCGCCGCCGCGCCGCTGAACACACCCGTCCGGCAGGCGCTCCACAGCGCAAACAGCCCCGCAAGCGAATATCCGCCGATTATATAATCTTTATCCTGCTCCGCGCAAAGCGGCAGGATTTCCTCAAGCAGTGCTTCTGCGCCGTCACCGAAGTCCTCATCCCCGAATACCGCCGGAGCCGGCCACGGCGACAGATCCCGGTTCCAGTTTTCCACCTGTACCGCAAGATAGCGGAACGGCCGGTCGGTCATCTGACCGATCTGCACGATTTCGTCGTCGATCAGCGGCAGCTCATGCTGTCCGACCGGCTGAACGAGTATGACCCTCGCCGCAGAGTCGCCGTATTCACGAATTATCATCCATGCCGCCTCCTTCATTCCTATATTATAAGGCAGCGGAAACCGCGGCGCAAGGTGCATGAGAATACGCTTTCTCTGTTATTTTGAACGATGGCAGCAATAGATCTCAACGTTTTTTGCACTGTTTGCGTGCACAGCTGCACGAAACCACTTGAATTTTTCATCGTTTCGACATATTACAGGCCAATCCTTCTCCGTTCGTCTTGACTTTTTCCTACATAAATGCTATGATTATAATTCAAGTTTGAACAAAGGAGCGCAGTGCTATGATTTATCTCGATTACGCTGCCCATGCACCGGCTGACCCTGCGGTGCTCGAGCGTTTCTGCGACATGGAACGCCGTTTTACTGCCAATCCAAACTCAGGCCACGCCGCAGGCCGGGCCGCGCGCGAGCAAATGGCCTGCACAGCCGAGCAGATCGCGTCGCTCACCGGCGCAGCCCCCTCCGAGGTCATTTTCACCTCGGGCGCGACCGAGGCGAACAATCTCGCCATCAAGGGTATCGCACAGGCCTCGCGCCACATCGGCAGGCACATCATCTCCACGCCGCTCGAGCATTCCTCGGTCAGCGGCAGCCTGACTGCACTTCAGGAGCGCGGCTGGGAGATCGACCTGCTGAGCATCAGCCGCGACGGCACGGTCGCCCCCGAGGAAGTGCACGAGCTGCTGCGCCCGGATACCGTACTCGTCGCGCTCTGCGCGGTGGACAGTGAGCTCGGCACGGTTCAGCCGGTCCGCGAGATCGCAGAGCTGCTCGCCGGTTATCCGAACTGCCGCCTGCATGTCGACGCGACGCAGGCCATCGGCCGCATCCCGGTTAATTTCTCCGGCATCGACACGATGAGCTTTGCACCGCACAAGTTCGGCGGCCTGTGCGGAAGCGGCGTTCTGCTCAAGCGCAGCCGTATGCCGCTGGAGCCGCAGATGAACGGCGGCGCAAGCACGACGCTTTACCGCAGCGGCACACCGGCACTGGGGCTTGCCGCGTCCGCTGCACTCGCGCTCCAGCTCGCCTGCGAGCAGCGCGAAAACCGCTGTGCCATTGTCCGTCGGCACAGTGAACGCCTGCTCAGGGCGCTCTCCGCCTATCCGGCCGTGCATATCAACAGCCCGGAGCACGCTGTCCCGCATATCCTCAACCTCAGCGTCAAAAATGTAAAGGGAACCGTATTTCAGCGTGCGCTTTCCGAAAAAGGCGTCTGCGTGTCGGTCAAATCCGCCTGCTCGGCGGACGGCCTGCCCTCGCGCGCGGTATTCGCTGTCAGCCGCGACCGCCGTAACGCACTGTCCTCATGGCGCATCAGCCTGAGCCACCTCACCACCGACGAGGAGATCGACGCCTTTCTCGCCATTTTCGACGAATGCTATCACGAACTCGTGAAATAACGATACAGGGAGCCTGTTTATGAAACGCACATTAGAGCCGCACGAACTGATCGAGCGCAGCATCATCAAGAAATTTCGAAAGACCATCTGGAACCCGTTTACTCTGGCCGTCCGTCAGTATCATCTCATTCAGCCGGGCGACCGGATCGCCGTGTGTATTTCCGGCGGCAAGGACTCCATGCTGATGGCCAAGCTGATGCAGCTGCTCCAGCGGTACAGCGAGGTCCCGTTCGAGGTCGTTTTCCTCGTCATGGACCCCGGCTATAATGAGATCAACCGCAGTAAAATCGAGAGCAACGCCGCGCTGCTGCACATCCCGATCACCGTTTTCGAGACTGACGTATTCGAGGTCGCCAACAACAGCGAAAAGAACCCATGCTACCTGTGCGCCCGCATGCGCCGCGGCTATCTTTACAGCAAGGCGCAGTCGCTCGGCTGCAACAAGATCGCACTCGGCCACCACTTCAACGACGTCATCGAGACGACGGTCATGAGCATGTTCTACGGCTCGCAGATGCAGGCCATGCTGCCCAAGCTGCACAGCACGAATTTCGAGGGCATGGAGCTGATCCGTCCGCTCTACTGCATCCACGAGGAGGACATTCTCGCATGGAAGCAGTATAATGACCTCGAATTTATCCAGTGCGCCTGCCGCTTTACCGAAAACTGCACCATGTGCGACAATGGCGGCGGCGGCTCCAAGCGTCAGGAGGTCAAGATCCTGCTGCGCCGTCTGCGCCGCGACAAGCCCAATATCGAGCGCAGCATTTTCAACAGCATTCACTCGGTCAATCTGGATATGATGCCCGGCTACAAGACCGGCGGCGTACTCCATTCGTTCCTCGAGAATTACGATGGTCACGCAGGAGAAAACAGGTAAATGCCCTCTGCGATACCCTCGAAGAAGACCACTGTTGAACGCGATGATCTTTACCTTGCAGCCAGGCGATTCAGCATATCATATTTTACTTTGTGAAAAAACGAGCAGGACAGAGACATTCTGATTTGTCCCTGTCCTGCGGCAGAATTGATGATTTTTTAATCTATTTACAGATTTTCCACACAAATGATCTCAATCAGCACGCACAGTATCATGAACACTTGATAACTCTGCTGGACTGATGTCCTGCGCGATGAAGTACAGACGGCTCAAACCGTCGGTTCTGTGCTGGTTTTAGCGGAGCCGAGAGGAGTTGAACTCGCCTAAAATTATTTTTTCTCGTTGGTTTTGGAACATTTGGACGGTTTCCGTGCGAAATGGGGAGTCCAGAATACACGCAGTGGACGGCGAAACCGCTTGTCAGAGGGCCGTAAAATGGCGTTTTTTTCGTTTTGGCTACAAGTTGGCTACATGGAGCCAATCTCTCGGAGGCTTGCAGCCACGGGATTTTGAGGCTTGCGAGGTTGTAATCAAGCGTCTCGAAAAGTATCTCTTTGCTGTACTTATTATAGCATATCGGCGTGAATTCGTCAAATTTGGGTGGTTTTGCGAATTGCTGACGTCCCGCTCGCGCCGCCGCTTATTGCGGGCGAAATGAGGGTTGATGGAATGACTGCCGAAAGGTTTGGCTACAGGCGGCTACAAAGACTGAATTTCGTGCAGCGCCAGAACAAAAAATCCGGCAAAATCCATCTATTTATTCTAACTTTTTTACACTTTTATTATGAATAAACGCAATATTTGTGTCTCAAATACTCAGGGAAGGTATTTGGGACGTTTTTTTATTATATCAAAAAATGTAATAAATTTTTGAAAAAAGTTCACTATTCGGCATTATCTTTTTATACACGTACAACATATTGATAATCTTTATATGGAGGAGGATTATCTCTATGGATATTAAACGACATCTTAAATCTGCTTTGAAACAGCTTGGTTTTGACAAGCCTCGCAAGGCGCAGATCATCCCGATGAAAACTCTTGATGCCGGACAGGATGCGATTGTGATTGCTGCCACGTCTTCCGGCAAACAGGTCATCTACGAAACCGTTGGTCTCGCTCATTCCGACAGGCTGACGATTGTGATTGAACCATTGCTTGCGCTGATCTACAACCAGGTGCAGACATTAAAAGCTCATGACATTTCTGCTGAATACATCGACAAGGACACTACAAAGGAAGATACCGAAAAGATCTTGAAGAAGGCGCGCAAAGGCAGGTTGAACTTTCTCTATGTGACGCCGGAACGTTTACAGAACAGTACCTTTCTTTCTGCGATGAAACAGACGGATATCTTTATGGTAGTTGTTGACGAGTGTCACTGCGTTACGGAATGGGGTCAAACGTTTCGTGACGCTTATCTGCACATTGGCAAATTTATTGATAAGCTGGAGCATAAACCGGTGATCTGCGCCTGCTCTGCGACAATACCGGCTGACTCTATGGATATTATTCGTGATAATTTGCATATGGACAAGCCTGCTGTGCTCCGCAGTGATTTACGACGCGATAATCTTATTCTGCTCAAGAAGGACGTTACCTGCAACAAGAAAACGCTGGAGGAACGACTTGAATCCCGTATCAAGAAACTATGCAAGCTGATTGATAAATATCACAAGGATGGCTCGGTGCTGGTTTTTGCGCAGACTACGGCTTATGTCGATGCGTTATATAATATCCTGCGTGAAAGATATACGGACGAGGTGACTCGTTATCATTCACGAGTTAAGCCGGAACGTCACAAGAAAGAGCTGCTGTTCGATTTCCTGCATGGTGAAAGAAAAATTATGATTTCAACCTCGGCGTTCTCGATGGGTATTGATGTTTCCGATATTGAACTTGTTGTACACTTTAACGCGCCGATCAGCATGACGGATTACATTCAGCAGATTGGCCGAGCGGGACGTGATGGGCGAAAGGCGCACTGTGTCCTCTTCTACGATCAGAACGACGACGATGACGCTGTCTCGGACAGCTTTATCAAGAAGACGAAAAAGCAGTCAGCCAAAGCCGCTAAAACAATAAAGACAAAACGGAAGCAGGTGCATGATTTTA
Source organism: Agathobaculum hominis (assembly GCF_014288055.1). Taxonomy (NCBI): domain Bacteria; kingdom Bacillati; phylum Bacillota; class Clostridia; order Eubacteriales; family Butyricicoccaceae; genus Agathobaculum; species Agathobaculum hominis. Next base: position 55,689 of record NZ_JACOPK010000013.1, on the reverse strand, counting down.
TCCACAGCGATAACTGTATGGTAAGTGATATTCTCGAGTATCAGGGACAGAACGAAACTAAAACCTGCAAGCGCTGCACGGTATGTGCGAAGAAACGGAGGAATAAAAAATGATTACGAACGAGTACGGTATTCACACTTTTTCCCTGAAGCGGAAATTGTCCTATTCCGAAATTCAGAATATTATTGAGCAGAACAAGTGCTTTTGCTGCAATAAAGGCAAGTATAACTTATCTTTTTATTATCAGATTACGCAATACAAGTCACAAGGCGTCGAAATTCAGCTGAGTCAATCCCTGGGTTCGCGTCCGAGCTGGCTGACGCTGATCGTCAATCCCTCTTCCCTGCTTGCCGGTCATTATCAGCCAACCAATCTTTTCAAGCGGAATATGGATTTTGCAGGAATGAAGCTCTTTCTTAGTTACATTCTCAAAGATATCGGAGTATCCGAACCGCTCAAGACTTTCAAGCTGTCTCGATGCGATCTGACCTGCAATCTGTATTACGAAAGCAGGGCCGACGTACGCAAACGACTTGAAATGTTTAAGAAATCACATCCTATCCCCCGTTACAGCGTGATTTCCTTCAGTTCATATTTGGATTTTGACGAGAAATCCAAAGAGGCGGATAAGCATTCGTGGACGATCGAAAATCAGTCTCAAAGCTGCGCTTTTTCGGTTTACGATAAAACGTATGAGCTCAAAAAACGGCATAATATCAAGATTGATGAGCATATTCTGCGTCTGGAATTACAGTTTAAGCGTTCGAAAATCACCAAGATAACCAAGGCCAAAGACTGGTATGGTCAGCTTATTGAGCTCAGCGAGCAGGTAGAAAAGCAGCAGCATAAGTTTCTGCATCGACTGCATATGACGTACTTTGATCCGATTCCGCTCTCCGAACTGCTCGACCGTATTGACGCCTCTAAGTATCACAAAAAGACAAAGAAGAAGATGCGTCGCATCGCGAAAAAGGCGAACGGCTGCGTTTCGCTCGCAGCCGTCCGTAAGGATTGTAGGATTAAGAAATCTGACTTTATTAAATTGTTAGGAAAGTTTGAGGAGATGGGGGTGGGGGGTGTTTCTTTTTAATTAAGTTATTCCTCATACACTAATTTTTCATGCGTAAGCGTATTCAATCCGATTGATATACATAACATATTCGTACATTAGATAAAATATCATTCACTCCTCCGTTTGCAACGCTGATCTTGCAGTAGTATGCACTATAAAACATAAATAGGAGGAAAGCGAAATGAAAAAGGATGATTACGGCTTTTATGGCAAAGGCATAGATGGTTATGTGCATTATAAGCAGGCCTTCGATGAAACGCAAAAATCCGCTTCCGGACGAACTTCCACCAAAACGAACTCTTCTTGCAATAATGGTTCTTCCTTATGCACGATTCTCGATAACATATGCTTGGTAATCGTAGCAATTACCGTAATCGACGGAGGCCTCGCGTTAATCATCTTTTTTCTTTATCATGTATATCTTTACATGCGATGTCTAATATCTAGATGTAGAAAAGTCATCCTCGAAGTTGGCAACCTGATTCAACATGATTTCAGTGCAGATTGTGACTGTCACTATAGATGGCCAGGATGGATTGAGCAAATGAATGCAGTAAGGATTCTAGGATCAATGTCGAAAAAGCTATTCACCTGACAATTCAGCCTACGAAGGTGTGTTCGGACGTTTGAAAAACGAGATGTTCTATTATGTTTCCTATGTGGGATATTCTGTTTGAGCACAATTGATCAATGCAATAAATCGATACCTGCATTGGTATTGCGAGAAACAAATCAAGCTATCTCTTGTCGGAATAAGCCCACTGGAATATAGGAAATCTAAAGATATGCGGATACCAAGCTCATCCGTAGGATAGCAATATGGTCCGAATTTCTGTCCGCAGCCCAAATCTTTTCTCTGTTGTGCCTAAATACAATGCCAAAATTGTATCTTTAGCACTCGAAGCAGTCCGCCAGCAGCGGAGTAAGAGCAACTTGCGAAAAGTCCCAAGCAATATTCGCTGAACTAAAAGCAATGGAGCAGCTGAAGGAAACCAACTAAGAAGATTGAGAATGACATCAAGGGAATGCGGTCTTATTGCGTCTTCCCCTAAGAACATTGGATCGTACTAACAATGTGATTGAGCAGTTGGTCTGCAAGATTCATTGCAGAACCCACGTGGTGGGAACATTTCCAAATGGAAACTACCTTGATGCTAACCTACATTCGGCTTCGTCATGTAGTCGAAACTCAGTGGACAATAAGAAATACATAAGCAGTAAGGATCTGGAGACAATTTTCTTAAGGTCGTCATTGTGAGCTGATTTCTTTCAACTAGAGACTTCAAATGTTTTTGCGCTAATTCTTGACGGTGCTATGATAAATGGAATATAATAGGTTAATTAATAAGTCAATGACCAGGAGAAAGGAATAATAATGCATATCCAGATTGAAAATTGTAACGTGATCGATTCCGGCTCGATTGATATTGAAACCCATAAGCTAAATATTAAATATGCCATTAACGGAACCGGAAAATCCACTATTGCAAAAGCAATTCAAGCGAAAGTCACTGATAATGAAGATGGGCTAAAACAATTATTGCCTTTCCGGTATGAAGATAACGCTGATGAACATCAACCCAGCATCGTTGGATTGGAAGATGTTCATAGCATCCAAATTTTCAATGAGGATTACGTCAATCAATATGTTTATCAGCCTGATGAGCTGATAAAAGACAGCTTTGCCATTTTTGTCAAAACGCCTGATTATGATAGAAACATGGAAGAAATCACCCAATTACTAGAAAGGATCAGCCAAACTTTCCAATCTCATCCCGAGCTTGACCAGTTAATTCAAACACTAAATCAGTTTATATTTGGTTTTGGAAAAGCTACCCAACGTGGACTTTCTGCAGCAAGTCCGCTAATGAAAGGTCTCGGAAAAGGGAATATGATTCACAATATTCCTCAAGGACTGGAATCATATGCTCCTTATTTGCAACATACAGAGGGAGCAAAAAACGTTGCATGGATCAAGTGGCAATTAAGTGGAAATGATTATTTGGAAATGGCTGATCAATGTCCATATTGTGCCGGGTCAATTGAAACAACTCGCGAAAAAATTACGCGAGTTCGAAATGTTTATGATGCAAAATCCATTGAGCATCTGGATCATCTTATAGAAGTATACACTGCACTTATGCCCTATCTTCCAGAAAATGCTCAACAACAGCTGCAAACAATATTAAACAATGCAGCGAATATAACTGATGACCAAAAGCATTTTTTACAAGCAGTCAAGAATGATGTTGATTGCTTGTATCAAAAGCTATGCAATTTAAAGTCCACCGGTTTCCACAATCTAAAGGATGTATCTCAAATTGAAAATACTCTACGAAATAAAAAAATCGATCTTCCCAATTACGCTAATCTTAATTCCGATTTAATGAGAAGCAAAATAGATGTTCTAAATGCTACAATAGATGGTGTGCTCGCTAGAATTATCGAGCTTCGTATAAAAATCAGCCATCAAAATACTTTGATTCAAAACATAATTTCAAAGAACCAAAAAGAGATTAACGATTTCTTACGATATGCAGGGTATCATTATACTGTCAGCATAGAAGAATCTGAAGGTAAAAATTACAGGTTGCTTTTACACTATGAAGACCATCGTGAGGCCATCAATGCAGTACAAACACACCTCAGCTATGGCGAAAGAAATGCGCTGGCACTACTTCTATTTATGTACAGTATAAAACGTGAAACGCCAGATTTAGTTATATTGGATGATCCTATTTCTTCTTTCGATGGAAACAAAAAATTTGCAATTGTCAATATGCTTTTCAAAGACCCTGGATATCTAAGAGAAAAGACTGTACTTCTTTTAACGCATGAATTTGGAACAGTGGTTGATATGGTTCACACCATGAAACGAAACTTTGGCGCTGTTTCGACCGCTGCATTCTTATCAACACGAAATGGAGTGCTTCAGGAACAGCAAATTCACGCGGATGATATTAAAGCATATCCGGCTATTGCAGAAAAAAATATCGCAGAATCAAATGATCCCTTAAATAAACTCATTTATTTGCGAAGGCTCATGGAGTTTGAAAACAATAAAAACGATGCATGGCAGTTGCTTTCTAATGTTTTTCATGTAGGCGATGGCACACGAGAAATTCCGAGGAAATGCGTTGGCAACGGTATCGGAAATCCCATGACCCCGGATGAAATTCAAAAAGGAACTGAAGACATCAAAAGTTACATCCCTGATTTTGATTATCAGACGGCATACCAACGTATGGAAAATCGAAATTTGCTGATAACTTTATATGATTCAACTAAAGCAAATTATGAAAAGCTACAAATTTATCGGCTCATTTTCATTGGGAGAGCCATGAATGTAGTAGTTCAGAAATTCGTTAATGAAACATACCATGTCGAAAATAATTATATGTTCCAACTCGATCCTCGAATCTATGATACTGTTCCACAGTACATAGTAGACGTGTGCGATCAAGCTATTAATGAGCTCAGAGAAGTTCAACATGCATAAAGCAGCTTATATTCCAAGCAAAATCATGATGCCATGACCCAACCAAAACTATCTCCACAGCGTAAAAGCCAAAGCGGATCAAAAGCCGCGCTACTATCAGCACCGAGAGAAAATCCTTCAACGTCAGATACCAGAACTGACCCACAAGCACGCGTGTGCATCGTCTTTGCACTCGTATTGGAATGCTGGAAAGTTTTCTTATCTGCTCGGAAGAACTGACTGACGACCAGGTGATGGAGCTTTTGAAATCTCGTTCCGTCAGCCAGAAGTTGCGGTAGCTCTTACACAGATAGTTCAGAATGTGCAGGAACGCCGCAGCGTCCCAAACCTGCATAAATCGCAGCGTTTCTGCCACCTCGCCGGAGTAGCTTGCCATAATCATAACCACCACTGAAGTGGTGGTATGCACAGACCCTATAAGGGTCATTACAGGCTGAACCCCTAAAGGGGCATTGAACAATTTGACACCGCATTACCTTTACAGGCCGCCGCTAAAGCGGCCTGTTTTTATGCCTTCTTATTCTTGCTACCCGTAAACGGGTCCATATACTCCGTCATCGTCATCTGGTCGTACATTTCGTCTTCCATCAGCTGATTGCGGATATATTCTGCGATGATCTTCTCGTTCTTGCCGATATCAGAGTGAATGCCGAACTTGTTAACACGATGTCTCCTTTATAGATACTTTGAGGTATAACTCATTTTGATACGTTCTCCCATTCCAGAACGACTAATTTTTAATTTCGTGGCGTTCATTCAACATTCTCGAGCATTTCGATAAGCATTTCAATAGACTATTCATGAAATACAACCAATTTACTGATGATATAATTCAATACTATCACGATTATTTGAGCAGCCAACTTAACTGCTAAACTATTCCACGAAAGCCACGTAATGAACACAGCTAAAATGATTTCCTCCAAAATCAAAGTTATCAGACGGCCTCCGGTAAATTCAATCATTTGACGAAAACAACTCTTACCGGAAGATGCTGTGCTTTGAAATACCCAAATCCTATTAGTAAAAAACTGAAAAATGACACATATAATCCAAGCAATAGCATTCGCAATTAGTTCATTTACCTTCATGCACTGCGTCTGGAATGCATATATTGAAACGCTTAAAATCACTGTAATTCCGCCAAAGAATAGATATAACAAAATTTCCTTATTACGTGCATACAGCGGTTCAAATATTCGCAAAATAGGCAATTGCATTATGCGATCCCATATATCCATTTTGTTCTCCTCGTTCATTCAACGCGGCCATGAGCAGACTTTTTGATTTTTGACTAAATATGCTTTATGAGCCATACGAGCCAGCGGAAGATCCGACAAGGAGTCCGAGTAAAAGTCATCTATCGTCTCATTAGGATAAACCTCATTAAACCGTTTCACTTTTTCTTCTCCTCGGCAGTTTGATCCAAGCAATTCCCCAGTTAGAGGATTCACCTCCGAAGCAATTCCTCGCACATTAAGACGCTTACAGATAGGAAGAATCAGAAAGTCCGGAGATGCAGATATTATCAAATCTGTATCTTTGCTCACATCTCGATACCACTGACATATATGCGTGATATGAATATTCCAGAATTCTTTTACACTTTCCGCGACATTGGGTATTTCTCTAACAAATTGATAGAATTCTCTCTTGAACTTTTCTCTACTGCAAAGCTTTAAATGGAATTTTAGATAGTATAAAACAGCATGTAATATATATCGTCTACACCTTGGATATCTTATCATACAAAACTTCCAAAAGTCGATTGTGCTATCCCCTCCGTAGATTGTCTTATCAAAATCATATACGTTCATTTCTTAATCCCTTACGCAGAAAAATAAATTAATGATAACAGCATTATGCCAAACATTCCGCTCAATGCCATTAGCACCTTGTCATGAGTGATGACATCTACCGGATCACCATAAGAGTTTGATTCAATATCAGCACTATACTTCATAAGTAAAACAATCACAACCGGTACTGTCCAGACCAATTTATCAGTACCATAATTAGAAATAACCTCTTTATCAGCGCTCCATAATGCATAAAATGCTACAGCTAATGTTAGGCACAAGTACATAAATTTGTCTAGAAATTCGTAAGTATAAAATGTTAATACCTTTCGAGTCTTTCCTGTACCATTAATTTTCTTTATCTCATTTCTTCGCTTTCCCAATCCAAGATAGAACGATAAAGAAATCACTGTCAAATACACCCATGATGAAAGTGTTATATTAATTAAGACCGCTCCATATATAACACGGAATATAAATCCAGCAACCAAAAGTACTATATCTAAAAAAGGGATATGTTTTAATCCAAGGCTATATCCTAGATTGGTCGCAAAATATAATATCATAATGATAGTAGCTTGTCTTCCACCACCGCAAACAAAATTGCAAACCATTGCAATAATCAACAATATTGTCGCAGTTAAATATGCCTTTCGTATACTTATTTCCCCTGCTGCAATCGGTCGTTTCCTTTTTACCTCATGCTGTCGATCTGCTTCTACATCATGAATATCATTAAAAATATAGATAACCGATGCCAATAAAGAAAATGCACAAAATCCAAGCAAAGTCTTAGCAAGCAAAGAAATATTCAACAGATTTTTCGAAAAAACAAGAGCTATAAATATTAGGAGGTTCTTAATATAGTGTTTTGGACGCATGAGTCGAAGTACATTGCGTACTCCCATCATATGAACATCTTTTGTCATTTTACTTCATTATCTCCGCAGTTCATTGTTTGTAAATTTCCCCATACTGCAATTGAATTGCCAATTGTCGAGTATCATCAGACTCTCCTAATTCTTTAGGCGATATTGCGTCTGGGAATGTGAATGTTAATTCCACATATCCATTTTCATCCGGAATAACGTCGAACTCTATTTGTGTCTCTCCACAAATCGTATCTTTTGTTATGCAATCCACTGTTTTTTGAGTTATCTCAACATTCTGTTTTCCATTAAAAGTACCAAGGCAATGCAGTATCATTTTATATTTTGCATGCTGTTTATAGTCCGAAATCATAAACGTCATTCTCATAACACTGCCATCTGTCCAAGCAAAGTTTTCTTCTGCAGACGAAAGTCCTTGCGAAACATACAAGTCTGCGTTCCGGTTCTCTCCTGCAAAATAAATCATTTCTTCACTTGCCAAACTTTTAGGAGCCGGTGTAAGCTGATACCTACTCATTCTCGGTAAACTGATATAATGAAATTTCCCATCCAACGGAATACTTTCCACCTTTTTATCGAAGAAATCCATGCTATCTTGATCGCCATAAGCTAATTTCTTCACAGCATGCATGCTATCTGCATCAGCTCTGAAAATTATTTTTCGTATATTTCCAGTTTTAGAATCAAGATAATATGCCGGATCATTTATATCATAAGCTCCGTCAATATGAAGAGTTCTACAGTAAAACGTCGCGCTATATGGATTGTATAATTGCGGAGCATAATTCAAAATTTGTTTTGTAATATAATTAAAATCATGAGGGTCCAGCACATTCCATCCATATTGATTTATCATCATGATTATACATACAGATAACCCTGCTATCGCTGTAAAGCCTACACGTCCTTTGCTCGTTGAAATCTCGTTAAGGCCTTCCTTGCATATATACAACGGAACTATTGGATATACCCATACAATATATCGCGCACAATAAATCATTCCACAATTAATATGAAACATCAAAGAAAATGCTCCAACCGAGCCGGTAAAAAAGCATAACCAAACAATCGAATGGCGATGCTTTCTGCAGCATGCAACTATTATCAGAATCAAAAACAGCAATAATACGATCGGTGCAAAGGAAAAGAACCCAACCGTCGGATCGAATAGATAGGTTAAGAACCGAGCTCCTATAAATTCTTTTAATGTTATCCACTCTCCATAGGTGCTTTCTCCCCTATATGCAAACTGCGCAACGAACGGTACTAATGATGGAGTAAAACAAATACCATATAAAATTGTTTCTTTGATACATGCCTTTATTGTTTGTTTGCACCATTTATGCCTATTTGTTCTCAAAATATTGATGCAATATTCTGCAATCATCACAATGCCAACCACCATGACTGTTGAATTGGCCATTCCTGCTAAGGAAAGAAAAAAAGCGCTCCTACACTTATTATGATTAATATAATAAACAAGAGCTATGGTTAGCATAGAGAAAACAAAAGTTTCATAATTTATATAGTTAATGTAATAAACAATTGGTGATATTATTAGTAAACACGCTGCGGCCAGTCGCCTTTTGGCAGATACATTCATCCTATAGAGGACCATCCAAAGCGCCACTAAAACCAATAATGCGTTCGTTATTAGAAAACACCTGCTCTGGTCAACGCTAATCAATTGAAAAAACAGTTTTAATGGCATGCAAAACAACGGATAGATTGGGAAGTAATATGACATCCATTTCCCGCTATTCGTCTGCAATAATTTGACTGATCGAAGATCATCATATGTGTTAATGCCCTTATATAATTCTGGATAATCTCTTTGTGCTATTTTTAAATCCGATTCATCCATAAGTATAGAACCATGATATTGCATTGAAATAGTCGGGAGCATATTACTATCAATCTCTGCATACCACACTTGGCCTAATCCTGCTCGTGATAACAGAAAAAACGCTACTATTATCAAGAAAATTAGATTAATACGTTTCCAGGTGATTTTTCCTTTGGAAAGATTTACATTCACCTATTCATTTCCTCTCTTTCTGTTGCCATCACATCAAACCGAAATATGTATTTGTTCCCACAATTCAGTTGTATAGTCATCATCTGTAAGTCCCAATTCACAAAGATGACTGATTAGTACATCCTCCTCATCTGGCAACCAGGTTCCGTTGCATACTTCCTCAAAGAATTTGACGTAAGTCTTCGCATTTTTCTCAATATCACAGTTTTCTTCTGCGTACTTCAAAGCCGCTTGAGTACGCTGCTTCAATTGTCTCTTATCACGACTCAATTCTCTGATTGCCTGATAGATTTCCTCAACTTCTTGCTCGCCATAGGAAACTTTCTTCACAATTTCATCTGGATAGTCAGAAAATGTTCCAATATCCGTAACAATTATAGGTTTACCCATCCCGAGCATACGATGCAGGCTTGCAGAACTTTCTCCCTGTGTTGGATATCGCAAATTCAAGCAAAAATCACAGGCGCCCATATAGGCTTTGAATTCTTCTAATTCTGTAAAACCAGTGACAATAACATTGTCATCCAGATTTCTTTCCTGAATTTTTTTCTTGATTTTCAACTCTTCCTGTGCCTCACCAACGATTAAGTAACGAAATGAGCTATTTCCATCTTTCTTGATTTTCTTTAAAGCATCCAAAATTTGAATTATTCTTTTTTGATGCGTTGCGAAGCCAAATGATCCTATAATCAGTTCATTCTTCGACAGTCCTAGTTTTTCTCTGCAAGATCTCTTAAACTTTTCCGCATCTTCCGTTATTCTTTCCGTATGAAGCATAATGCTTGTAATTGGATTTTTATCACATATTCCAAGAACCATCTGTTTCGCGAATTCAGAATGCACGATTATTCCGCGTGCACATTCAATGAATGGTCTTGTCATAGTCATTTCCGAAGAATATGTATCCCATGGCGCAGATATTTTACCGGCAAGAAACTCTTCTGCAATTTTGCGTCCTTTCATTCCATGAGAATACTCTACCAATTCCACATATGAAGACCAATCTTGCTTTTTAGATATTTTTTCTGCAACAAAATGATGGAGTCCAACATCATGCAGTTCTAAAATGCCAGAATATTTCTGCATATAGTCTACAATCTCTCCATGACATGAAAAGCTATTGCCTACATGGTAAACGATAATATCAAGACTTTTTCGGAGTTCATAATTATCCAGATCCTTCAACGGATGTACTTCGCAACATTCCTCAATAATTTTATTTTCCAGAACAGTTGGAGAAAAAACTACAACCTCCGCTTCCGTTGTCAGCACCGGCACAAGTTCTTCACTAAAATCCGAAATTCCTGACTTTATCGGATTGAAAGGAGAGCAATATCCAATTTTCATCTTATTCTCCTTATAGTGTCTTTGTAAGTTCTTGAATCACATGATCCCATGTAATTCCCTTTACAACATCTAATCCATTTGCTCCAAATTTTTTACACATATTGCGGTTTTCATATAGTTTTACCATCGCATCTGCAAGCTGCTCATCATCTGGCTCGCAAATATATCCGTTTTCCGCGTCTTTTACAAATTCTAACGGTCCACCCGAATCTATACACGTCAAAACAGGTTTCTGAGAAAAGAATGCTTCCAATGTAATATATCCATAATCTTCGTCCACTGGAGCAAAATAAACGCCAAAAGCATTAGCATACAGATCGGGCAATTCTTCGTCTGGAACAAAGCCTAAAAAATCAATCTGTGACTCTATCTTCAATGTTACCGCTAACTTTTTTAAATTCTCTAGTTCTGGACCTTTGCCTGCAATCTTTGCTCTTATTTTTCCATTTGTTTTTGCAATAGCACGCAGAAGCAAATCATTTCTCTTCAATGGATCCAAGCGACCGACCGACAAAATATAATCGCCATATTCGCCACTTTTATATTGACCGGCCAACATAGGGGGATGATACAAAGGTGTCGATGCAATTCCAGTATAACGTTCTAGACGATTTGCAACATTTTTAGAATTTGCATAAACAGACTTTGCTTCCTGCAAAGCTTGTTTATCAAATTTTTTAACATGATCTCTTATATGCGATCCGTCCGGAACACCCGCATATCCTATATTAGTGTTGTAGAGATCATATACCTGCCGAAACTGATGAATTACCCAAGCTACTTTGTTTTCATGGATTGCTCCGTACGATGGAAACTTAGTACCAATCACCAAATCGATTTTCTGTCCATTAGATTCCGATAAATCCAGCATTCTCCATGCGAGCATGCTGTTGTACAAACTGTTGGCAGGATACCATTTATACGGGAGTTGGATAATTTCTGCATCAAACCCTTTTTCTATTAAATGTTTCTTTAAAGCATATACATGCAGTTCTGCTCCACCATGTACAAATGGAACTTGTGCATGAAGCACAGCAATTTTTTTCTTCATTACTCTTTAGATCCCTTCACTGCAAAAATCGCGTAATCTTGTGGACCAAATAATTTCCAGCTGATATCATTAATATGATGAACCAACTGCTTATTTTCCTGGCCAAGCATATCTTCGTTAAAGTTCATACAGTTTGCTGTCGTATTAGCGTCAATGATTTGCGTCTGTTCGAAACCACACCATTTTACCAAAAATTCGATTAATCTTGGATCAAGCGGGCGAATATGCGACGGATCTATGTAAAATGTATCCGCTCCGACGCTTAGATTGGATGGATTCTGTGTTTCAAACAAAAGCATTCCACCCGGTTTTAGCACACGCTTACACTCCTCAACCAGTTGAACAAATATAGGGAGTGGAAGATGTTCGATAATTTGAAATCCTGTTACCAAATCAACGCTTTTCTCTGGACGCTCGCGCAAATACTGTATACAATCCATGCAAATCGTGCGATGACCTCTCTCTTCACAAATCTTGTTCTGAGTCTGATTTAAATCCACACCTATATAATCAGAGGCTCCATTTTCTTTCAAGACATCCAGCCATTCTCCGCGGCCACTTCCTACGTCAATAAAGGTACCTTTTCCCCAATCTGATAGATGCTTTCGAATAATTGGCACATAAACTTGCAATCGGGTTTTAATGTCTTCTCGAGACCCACGGAACGCTTCTTCAAAGTCATGATAAAAATCGTCACTCATCTCTAAATTATCACGTTCATATTCAGCTCTCAGCGTATTGACTTCTCCCATCAAAACAACCATCTGTTCTTCTAGCTTCTTAGCATGTTCCCTTGCTTTGCGTTCAGATTTTTCGCTCTCTTTTTGAGAATTTGTAATCTTTTGTACCTGATCTAAAAGCGTGTTGATTTTCTGCTGTTGTTGAACAATTAATTCTCTTTCTAAAGCAACTGCATTAACAATTTTTCCTCGAAAGTGATTTGCATGCTCCAATATCGGGAATATATACCACCCCATGAATATTTTCATTATTTTTCGCACTGCTCGTTTACAAAATACAACAAATCCGCCGATATGTTTCTTGTTTGAATAGATTGGGAAATACCCATTTGTGAATTTGCTAGAATCTGCTTCTACGATATTTTCATCCAAGAGCGCAAATCTGTCTTCTAACCCACAACCATCTCGGTAAACACTGTCCCCACTCGCAGTTGTATCCGCTTTCCACGAGTTATTAATGGCAAATTGACGAATTTCAATCTTTCTCTGGAATTCTTTTAAAGAGTCACTCATTTTATACTCCATCTATAAACTACTGTATTTCCCATACATGGGATAGTCTTGTTGTTCCTATATCCTGAGTATCCGAATACATTCTAAATTTCGTCGCAAATCTCCAATAATCATATGCAAAACCATCTTCCGTATGGAGTGCCAAATCCAATGTGTATTCTCCTGGCAACAGCTGATTATTCTCAATTTTACAGTAAATATATCCCGTTTCAGACAGTGAAATATTGTTTAGGTGATCAATCCCCGTATTCGTTCCATAGCATTGCAGTCCATCATTTCGAAATATTCCAATTCCACATGCAGGATTTTTTACTGGTTTATTAACTCGATAGGCAACTTCAATCTCCATGAATTCCCCAGTCCTAAACGATGTTTTTTCTTCGCCATTGGTATCTAACAATCGTATGCCTGTAATCTGGGCTTCTTGATTTCCCCAACGATTTTCATCCTTCGCTGATTTTTCTGTATCCATCAGCTCATCTGTTGATGCCGCTGGTACAAGAGATTCCTCTTTACGCTCTTCATCTGCCGTCTGCTTTCCCATATAATCCAGATATTGCGGATGAACATCTCTCGGTTTTCCGTCTTGCTTAATCTTTCCGTTCAAAATCCATATGCTTCTGTTGCAGAACTGCTCGATTTGGCTAAGGGAATGTGAAACAATTACAATCGTTGTCCCTTTTGCCTTGATTTCTCGCAGCTTGTTGAAGCACTTCGCCTGGAAGCTAGCATCTCCTACCGCAAGTATCTCATCAATCAGCAAAATATCTGCATCAACGTTAATTGCAACTGCAAAGGCCAGACGCATATACATACCCGACGAATAAGTACGAACCGGATTGTCAATATATTCCTCCAGTTCGGAAAATTCGATAATGCGATCTAATCGAGCATCAATTTCCTGCTTATTCAATCCAAAGATTGCAGCATTGATATAGATGTTTTCACGACCGCTCATATCCGGATGAAATCCTGCGCCTAACTCAATCAGTGCCGAAATTCGTCCCTGCGTTTCAACTGTGCCTTTGTCCGGATACATAATCTTAGACAGCATTTTCAGGGTTGTACTTTTTCCGCAGCCATTTTGACCAATCAGACCTATTGCCTCACCTTTACGAACTGAAAAGGAGATTTCATTCAAAACACTACGTTCTTCATAAGAGCGACGATGCTTAAACAGTAGTTTTTCCTTCAGACTTGTTCCCTTGTCCAAATAAACCTTAAATGTTTTTGAAACTTTATTGACTTGTATTGCGATATCTTTATTCATTTACAATTCCTCAGCAAATCCACGCTGCAACCGTTGAAATACAAACGTGCCTACTACAACTGTTATAATTCCAACTACCAATGCAAGCAGCATCGTCGAAAAATCAGGCATGCATCTGTAATATAAAATCTTTCGATAGCCATCAATAATGCCCGACATTGGATTTAAATACAGTAAAAACTGAAATTTTTCAGGTATCATTTCTGGTGGATAAACAATCGGTGTTGCATAAAACCATGCCATAATAACAATATCCAGAATATGAGCCAAATCACGCAGATAAACAGTTACTGCCGACACAATCAAAACAATACCTAAGACGAGCAAAAAGTGTATTCCCATAACAACAGGCAGAACCAGCATGTATACGCTCCAATAGAATCCACTCATCAGCAAAACAATGAACACCACTATTTCGCTTAGCAGCATATTAACAAATGCCGTTAATACCGTAGCCAGCGGCAACACCATTCTTGGAAAATAAATTTTTTGCACAAGATTACTTTGTGCCTGTATACAGGTCGCTCCCTGAGGAATTGCAGTGGCCGTGAAAAACCATGGAATAAATGCAACGAACAGATAAACATAAAATTTATCAATATTCATTTTCATCAGTACAGAAAACACTACTGCATATACTGCAAACTGCAGAAGCGGATTCAAAAACGTCCAAAAGAAACCTAATGCAGAGCCTTTATAGCGTCCACGTAATTCTCTTCGGACCAGCATATAAATCATTTCGCGATATGCATAAAGTTCATTCAATAATTTCATCAATTACTCGCTTATCCATTTCTTTGATTTCGCCAATACTCCAATGTATCTACCAGAATTCTATCCAATCCCAGTTCCGGCTCCCAGTCCGTATCTCTCGTCAGTTTACTGTGATCACAGCAGATGACCGGTGTATCGCTCGGTCGCATTTTAGCTGAATCCTGTTCAATACGAATCGTGCAGTTCGACATCTGACACATCTTATCCAGAATTTCCTGCGCGCTGTACGTAATACCGGAACCGATATTGTAAACCTCTCCGCTCTGTCCATGTTCGGCTATCAGACGGTAGGCGCGGACAATATCTCTGACATGTGTAAAGTCTCTGCGAGCAGTGAGATTGCCGACTTTCAGACAGTCTGCTTCACCTCTCTCAACACGCACAATACCCGCTGCGAAATCAGGAATCATGAAGCCTTCTTTTTGTCCGGCTCCGCCATGATTAAACGAGCGGGTCATACATATATTCAATCCATACGCACGCGCAAAAACTCGTGCCATTTCTTCTTGTGCCTGCTTTGATACAGCATACGGGGTTTGAGGATACGGCTGAATAGTCTCGCTGACCAACTTTCCTGCCTCTCCAAGCACACCGTACTGGTCGGAAGAACCGACCAGTACCATATGCGCATTAGGACAGCAGTTGCGTACTGCTTCCATCAAATTCACTGCACCAACAACATTGATCTCCACAGTCTTCTGTGGAATCTTCCACGAACGTGCAACATTCGCCTGTCCTGCAAGATGAAAAATACAGTCCGGCTTTACCCGCTCGATTACGGCCTTTGTTTGTTCTGCGTTCAGTAAATCCGCCTTGATTGTCTGTTCTGCTTCCTGCACATCCAGACCAATCACTTCATATCCATTTGCTAAGAGCTCCTGACGCAGATAGCCGCCCACAAAACCGCTGCTGCCTGTGATTAATGCCTTTTTCATGCCTGCTGTGCTGCCTTTTCTGCCTTCGCCAGCTTGAGATCATGCTCTGCCATAATTGCGCACAGCTGCTCATAGCTCGTGCTCTGCGGATTCCATTTCAGGACAGTCTTTGCCTTGGTCGGATCACCCCAAAGGTTATCAACATCAGTCGGACGGAACCATGCCGGATTTACCGATACAAGAACCTTTCCTGTCTTCTTATCGATACCCTTCTCATCCAGACCGCTGCCCTGCCATTCCAGCTCAATGCCGTCATGTGCAAACGCCAGCGTAGTAAATTCACGAACTGTATGCTGTACGCCAGTTGCAATGACAAAATCCTCCGGCTTATCATGCTGAAGCATCAGCCACATGCATTCTACATAGTCCTTGGCGTAACCCCAGTCGCGCTTGCTGTCCAGATTACCCAGTTCCAGTTTCTCCTGCAGACCGCATGCGATACGGCCAGCTGCACGAGTGATCTTGCGCGTAACAAAGTTTTCACCGCGGCGTTCCGACTCATGATTGAACAGAATACCGTTTACCGCAAACATGCCATACGCTTCACGGTATTCCTTCACCATCCAGTAGCCGTACTGTTTTGCGATTGCATACGGGCTGTACGGATGGAACGGAGTTGTTTCTCTCTGCGGCACTTCTTCAACCTTACCAAAAAGCTCGGAAGTAGAAGCCTGATAGAAGCGGCAGGTCTTCTCCATGCCCAGAATACGAATTGCTTCCAGAATGCGGAGTACACCCAGAGCATCAACATCGCCCGAATATTCCGGTACATCAAAACTTACCTGTACATGGCTTTGTGCAGCCAGATTATAGACCTCATCCGGTCGAACGATCGACATAATGCGCTGAATGCTCGAAGAATCGCTCAAGTCGCCATCGTGTACCGTGATTTTATCCAGAATGTGCTGGATGCGATCCGTGTTCGGCAGAGACGCACGGCGTGTCATGCCGTGTATCTCATACCCCTTTTCAAGCAGCAGCTCTGCCAGATACGAACCATCCTGACCGGTAATACCGGTAATAAGTGCCTTTTTCATAATTTTTGTTCTCCATATATTAAAGATATTCCGTGCGATTGCAGATTTTCAGATTTTCAAGAACCTTTTTGATGTTGCCTGCACTGTCCTTTTCGCAGATCAGCAAAGCGTCCTCTGTATCAACAATAATCAGATCCTCGATACCTACAGTGGCAATCAGCTTTTTGTCACCCTCAATGATTGTATTTTTTGTATCTACCGTGACAGCATTGCCAGTGATAACATTGCCGAATTCATTGCTCTGACGGATACGTTCTACCGCGAGCCAGGAACCTACATCATCCCAGCCGAACGAGCCAGACAGGATATAGATATTCTGTGCCTTTTCCATAATGCCGTAGTCAATCGACTCGGAATGAAACGCCTCAAACTCCTGCTCGAGCACACTCCGCTCATCCTCTGTCGCAATGGCATTCTGAATGCGCTGCAGACCGGCATAGGTTTCCGGCAGATACTTCTCCATATTATGAAGGATCGTCGAAACCTTCCAAATAAACATACCGCTGTTCCAGAGGTACTGCTCAGTTGCAAGATATTCCTTTGCTGTCTCCAGATCCGGCTTTTCTACAAAACGGTCAACTGCAAAAGCGCGTTTCATAGTCTGGTTCGGATTGAACTTGATATAACCGTATCCAGTCTCCGGATAATCCGGCGTAATACCCAGCGTTACCAGATTTTCGCCCTGCTCTGCTACCTCCGCAGCGTCCGACAGTGTGTTAAGAAAAATGGTGTTGTACTTAATCAGATGATCAGACGGCAGTACGAGCATAACTGCATCATCATACTTGCGTGAAATATGTACTGCACCAAGACCGATACACGGTGCTGTATTACGTCCTACCGGCTCACAAAGGATATTCTCCTCCGGAATTTCCGGAAGCTGTTCACGCACCAGCTTTTTGTAGTCACGATTGGTCGCAATGTAAATATCCTGCATATCGACCAGAGGCAGAATGCGTTCAACCGTCAGCTGAATCATCGTTTTGCCATCATCAGTGAGCGACAAGAACTGCTTGGGCAGGTTCTTTCTGCTCTTCGGCCAGAAACGCTCGCCGCGGCCACCAGCCATAATCAACGCTGTCTTTTTCATTTCAAATTTCATCCTTTCACACGCGGGACAGCAGTATTCGGCAGTCCCCTATGATCTGGTATTCACCCAATGCCGCAGGCATAAAGTACGATTGTCCGCGCAGTATTGGGTATTGTTTATCTTCATGTAGAATTTGTCCGCTGCCCTCTACGCACAGAATATGCTGAAAAGAGCAGCCATCACACTTAAGTTCTATTCTCCGATGAACATCCACACGATACGCGCGAAAATAAGAGCACGAAAACATTTCTCTTATCGAAAAATCCTCAAATTCTGCGCCGCTGTTGATCCTACATTCCTCTGGAATGACCGGATCAAAATTGATTACTTCAGCCGCACGTTCCAAGTGCAGCGGACGTGTTTTCCCGTCCGCGCCTTTGCGCTGGTAGTCATACACGCGGAAGGTTGTGTTGGAATTCTGCTGTATTTCAGCAATAACAATCCCTGCACCGATTGCATGTATCGTGCCTGGCATGATGTAAAACACATCGCCCTTGCTGACCGGCACCCAGTTCAAGACTTCGCAAATGCTCCCGTCCTGCGCTCGACGCAGGAATTCATCTGATGTTATACGTCGGGAAAAGCCATAATAAATCCCTGCATGCGGCTCACAATCAACGATATACCACATCTCTGCCTTGCCCTGTTCGCCAAATGCAGCACGCGCCGTAATGTCTGACGGATGTACTTGAATTGATAATTTTTTCTGTGCATCGATCAGTTTCACCATTACCGGGAATGTCTCTCGTTTGCAATCAGTACCCCAGAACGCCATCTTGTTCTGTTCTGACAGTTGTGACAGAGTGCAGCCTTTATACTGCCCCTCTGCAACCACAGACGCTCCATCACGATGATCTGCAAGCTCCCAGCTCTCGGCGGTAGCATCCGGCGCGTCAACCTTGTTGTATTCAGTTTTTAGCCGTGTACCGCCCCATAGATATTCCTTGTAACAGGGCTGCAGTTTCAGTGGTGTGTATATCACGATTTCTCCAAAATATTTTTACATACTCTTATTAGCTGTTGTGCGGAATTGTCCCATGTATATTTCTTGTATTGCAAGTTTCCTCGGGCACGAAGTAAGTCGGCATATTCCTTATCTTCCAATACATTCTGGACACCTCGTGCTAAATCAGCTTCATCAAACGGGTCTATCAGCTCCGCCGCGTTTCCTACGACCTCCGGAAGTGAAGCAACATTGGCACATACAACCGGACAACTCATCTGCATTGCCTCTAAGGGAGGAATGCCGAACCCCTCATAAAGAGATGGAAATACAAATACATCCGCACTCGCATACAATGTGCTTTTTTCCTCGGCAGAAACATATCCAATAAAGTGAATATCATCTGTATATTCGGCTTTTCGTGCTGCTTCATAAATTTCTTCGTTTCCCCATCCGGCTCCGCCAGCAAGTATCAGCTGATGTGGAATGCCTGCCGACTTTTTCAAGTGGTCAAACGCGCGAATAAGTCGAACCAGATTTTTTCGAGGTTCAATTGTTCCTATATAGAGAACGTAAGGAGACTTGATTTGAAATTTTTCAGCAATCTTGGAAAAATCCGCTGCCGGAACCTGTTCAGCAGGTGCGCATGGAACCACAGAAATCCGTTCTGGTGAAATGTTCAGCAACTCTACAATTTCCCGCTTGGAAAATTCAGAAACCGTAAGTAAATGGCTGCTGCGCTTAATGCTGTAATCCATATCATTCTGCAAACGCAGCAGATTTTTACATTCCATTGTTTCTGGAAAACGTAAATACGTAAGATCGTGAATTGTTGTCGCAACTTTTCCTTTTATATGCGGTGGTACAATATAGTTAAAAAACAGACTTAAATCCGCACGTGGAAACATCGCTTCATACGGAATAGGTATCTTATGCCAAATACGCCGATAAACCCCATACGGAAAGGCCCTGCTGGTTCTAATCGGTATTGATACCCCCGAAAGCGCCTGTGCGTTATTATTTCGCCCCAGGAAGTTGAATAGATTTCCGTAAAACTCCAACTCATCCTGGTCTTTCAAATGACGGGCCAGTTCATAGGTATAATTTCCGATTCCCGACCGTTTTCCGCAGATTGGCTGTAATTCCAGCGCAACTTTCATCTTGCCCACTGTTCAAAAAATTCCTTCAGCGTATGAATCACTATCTGACTAGCAGTTATATCCTTTTCTGCTGCCGTCAGATACACCTTTAGTTTCGGCTCCGTACCAGACGGACGAACAACCGCCTCCGCACCGTTCTTCAAGAAGAACCGCAGCACGTTAGACTTCGGCAAGCCCGTATCATCATTCAGATAATCAATTGAGCACTCTACTGCAATACCTGCCAGTTCAGCTGGACGATTGGTACGCAGCTCCGTCATGAGACTCTGCATTTTTGCAAAGCCGTCTGCGCCCTCAAACTGGAAGGACAGAAGCTTGCTTTCATAACAGCCGTATTCCTGATACAGTTCTTCGAGCACATCTACCAGTGATTTCCCCTGCGATTTGTACCATGCAAACATTTCACAAATCAGCAGAGATGCATTCACTGCATCCTTATCTCGTACAAAGCTGCCGCTAAGGTAGCCGTAACTCTCTTCAAAGCCGAAGATATATCGATCTGCCTCGCCCTTTTTCTCCAACAGACCAATCTGCTCACCGATAAACTTAAAGCCAGTCAGCACATCGATCAGCTGCACACCATAATGTTCGGCAATCTTCGCGGCCATCGGCGTGGTGACGATAGTCTTTACTGCAACCGGATTTTTCGGCATAGTTCCATTTGCCTGACGCATCTTGCATACAAAATCAAACAGAAGCACGCCCATCTGATTGCCGCTGATCAGCGTATATCCACTCGTTGTTTTCACAGCTGCACCTACACGGTCACAGTCCGGGTCGGTTGCCAGCAGAAGATCACTCTGTGTTTTCTCTGCCCAGCGCAGGCCAACCTTGAGGGCTTCGCGCACTTCCGGATTCGGGTATGGGCAGGTCGGAAAATGGCCATCCGGATTTTTCTGCTCATCCGGAATCGTGATATTCGTGAAACCATGTTCCTTCAGACAGCGCGGCACACACGAAATACCAGCACCATTCAGCGGTGTATAGACAATTGCAACGTTCTTATCAATGCCTTCCGGCAGAAGCGATGCCGTCGAAACCGCCGCTTGATAACGATCAATCGTATCTTCGCCAATGTAGTTGATTATTCCATTCTCCATCGCTAGCTCGAAATCTGTACGCTTAACATCGTCAAACGGATCTACTTCATTGATTGCAGTCTGAATTGCCTTTGCAGCCTCTGTCGTGATCTGACAGCCATCTGCACCATATACCTTGTAACCGTTGTACTTTGCCGGATTATGGCTCGCTGTCAGCACGATACCGCCGCTGCAATGCAGATCACGCACTGCAAAAGAAAGTGCTGGTGTCGGCATTAAATGATCGTAAATATGCACCTGAATGCCATTGGCCGCAAATACTGCTGCCGCTGCACGCGCAAAATCATCCGAATGTATACGGCTGTCATAACCAATTGCAACACTCGGCTTCTCGAACTGCTGATTGAGGTAATTGCTGTAACCCTGCGTTGCCTTGGATACCGTAAATACATTCATTCGGTTCGTACCTGCCCCCAGTACGCCGCGCAGACCACCGGTGCCGAATTCAAGTTCTTTATAGAAACGATCTTCAATAGCCGCCGAATCTCCATTGATTGCCGTCAATTCTTCTGCCAGTTCTGCTTCACCAGCTGTTTTCTCAATCCACAGCTGATAGCTGTCCATACAGTTCATTCTGCAATGTTCCTTTCTATCCATTCATCTAATTGCTGCGCAGACGCTTCCCAAGAAAAGCGTTTTTCATTAGCAAATCCTTTTTGTATCAGTTCTGTTCGCAGTTTTTCATCTGTCATTAACCGTTCCAGATTATCCGCGATCTCTTCTATGCTGTAAGGATCAGCATAAAGCGCCGCATCTCCGCCGACTTCTGGCAGTGCAGTGCATTTACTCGTCAATACCGGTGTACCGCAGACCTGCGCTTCCAGTACAGGAATGCCAAAGCCCTCGTACAGTGTCGGGAATGCAAAAACATTCGCCGCAGAATATAACGCAGACATCTGTTCATCCGGAACGAATCCAATAAAACGAATATCTTCCTTGTATTCCACCTTTTCCAATGCCTGCTCGCGCGAAAATCTCCATCCCTGTTCGCCGGCAATAATCAGCTGATACGGCAGATTAGTACGGCTTTTCACTCGATCAAACGCCTGCATCAATCTGTCCAAATTCTTCCGCGGATTGGAATTTCCCACAAATAGAACGAAATGCTCTGGCAGATCATATTGCTCCCGCAATGCTCGAAGTTCTCCATCATCTGTGACTCGATGAATACTCGGGCTGCATGCATCGTAAACTACCGCAATCTGTTCCGGCGGGATATGCAGGATTTCCTGAATATCCTTTTTCGTGTATTCAGAGATAGCCAGAAAACGCTTTGCTCTGCGTTTGATATACTGATATTGAAAACGCCACCACAACACGCGCGACGTTTGATATGCTTCCGGCATTCGAAATACCGCTAAATCTGTGATCAGCGGAATAACTTCACAGCTTTTCGGCAGAAAAAACGGTACTTTAGAATCCGTTGTCAACAATACTGTATTCCTGCAGTATTGTCTTCCCATTTGAAAAGTCTGAAAAAACATCCGCCGCAGATTTTGCCCATGCCGATATGGAATGCGAATATTTTCTGTACCTACGCCACCATGAAATTCCGGGCCGTCATTCGGCAGTATGACCTGGCATGGCCTTTTTGTTCTCTTTGTATATGGCTCAAACAGTTCACGAATCATAACGCCAATACCTGAACTGTTTTGCTTATAGGCCAATGCGTTGATAACGACCTTTTTCATGATTTGGCTCCCGTACTATTGATCCTTAATCTTCCTCGGGTTTCTCCACCCACTTCTTAAACGTCTGATGCGTCACGCCGAGCCGTCTTCCGGCCTCTCTGAGTGAGACCTCACCGCGCTGCCACTGCTGTTTCAGCATTTCAAACTCCGCGCCGCGCTCCATCGGTTTACGGCCGATATGCACGCCTTTTTTCTTCGCCGCACGAATGCCCTCGCTCTGCTTTTGACGGCGCTGCTCACGCTCCTTGAGGATAGTCGCATCGAAAACCTCAAACATCAAGTCGCTTAGAAACTGCTGCGATTTCTCGTCGTGCTCCTCCACGCTCAGCGGAATATCCGCGATTCTCAGCTGAATTCCATTGTCGCGCATCCAGTGCAGCTCATCTGCCAGTCCCTTTTTGAGGTCGCTCAGGCAGTAAAGCGAGGAAACGGTCAATGTGTCCCCTTCTCGCAGTGAAAGCTGCTTCAGCAGCCGCAAGTTGTTCCTCTGTGAGGATTTTTCACCGATGGTATCAATGAAAATCTCTCCGTCCCGTGCCCCGAGCGCACGAAAACGCTCTGCCTGTGCGTCACTTTCTTCTGGCCTTACACAGGAATAGTAGTAATTTTTGCCTTTCATGGACACATCCTCACAGAGCTAAAGCGTTATCGTGGTTACTAAAGTACACTTTATTATCCTATGAAAGTATTGTAGTTTAGAGGCAGATTTGATATAATAAACTAGATTATACGGTTAATACGCTGTAAATCAGAATTTTCTTTGTTTTGCATCAAATTGTACTTTTTTCAACATTTGGAATTATCCTGTCCAATCCATTTCATGAAAGTTCGATGCGTTACGCCGAGCTGCTGCGACGCGGCACGTGCGGACAGACTGCCCTCACACCACGCTTTCTTGATGATTTCGTAGTCCGCAGGGCGATTTTTCGGTCGACGGCCGAACTTGACGCCGCGCGCTTTGGCGGCCGCGATGCCTTCCGCCTGCCGCTGATGGATGAACTCCCGCTCGGTCTGCGCCACATACGAAAGCAGCTGCAAAACGATGTCAGAGATCAGCGTTCCGATCAAATCGCGTCCCTTCCTCGTATCCAGAAGCGGCATATCGAGCACCACAATATCCACCTGCTTCTCTTTCGTCAGCAGGCGCCACTGCTCCAAAACATCATCATAATTTCGTCCCAATCGGTCAATGCTCTTAATCACGAGAGTGTCGGCCGGTTTTAATTTTTTCACCAGTCTGCGATATCCCGGCCGTGCGAAATTCTTGCCGGACTGCTTATCGATCACCATATTCTCCTCCGGCACGCCGAACTCGCGCATGGCGATCACCTGCCGTTCTTCATTCTGGTCACGTGTAGATACACGAATGTACCCGTAAACTTGCTGCATATTTCTTTTTTCCTTCCACATCAGTGATGAAGAAAACCCTGATTTCTTATATCAAATTTCATTATATTTGCTACTGCCAAATTTGGCAACGACAAAATTTCTTATACTAAAGCAGGCGAAGAAGTTGGTGATGAGGATGAGCACACGAAAACTGGCACCTGGCAACCGCAATATCGTCGGCGCGCGCGCGACCGAAGCACGTTCTTCGGCGGATATGCTGCAAAAAGACCTGCTCACACATTTGCAGGTCTCCGGTGTGGAAATCAGCCACCCTGCCCTCTCGCTCCTTGACGGACAGAAACGTCCGGTATCTGACATCGAGTTCAAGGCGCTGGCCAAAATTCTGAATGTCGATGTCCGCTGGCTGCTCGGCCAGATTTGAAATCTCCAAAGAGAAAATACATGTTATAATAGCGAACCCGCTGAAACTATCAGCGGGTCCCAGTCTGTCGATAAAGTCTGTTTTCACGCCAAAACAGCAGTCGCGCGGCAGCGCGCATTCAAAAGCGTTTGCTGCGCAAACGCATGAAAACCGGGGGCGTGTACCTCGGTTTTCATACTTTAAGAGGGAGAAAGTTTCCGTATGGGAACTTTCGGACGTCCGTGTTTTGCGAAGTCAAAACACAGATTGTCGGAAAAACGATAGTTTTTCGACAGTCTCGAACCCGCTGAAACTATCAGCGGGTCCTTGTTTTTCTCAGGAGACAATTTGAGATGAAAAATGTTTATGTTCGCAGAAAATCGATTAGTAATTACCGGAATGGGTATCATATCAGCTCTGGTATATATTGAGTGACTACGGCTGTTTTCGCGGCGAACGGCAGCAATGTCTGCTTTATCTCTGGAATGGGCAGCAATGCCTGTACATTGTCCAGAGCGAACCGCCTGCCGGATTTGTCATGTTCTTCCGTGCCGAACAGCCGGTGTCTGCGCGTATCGTGATACGGCGACAGGGCGAGCTTAATCCGCAGAATAACGCAACCCGTGCAGAGGTTGCCGCAATCCTCATGCGCTTCTGCGAGATGAGCAAATAAGCTCTCCTATACAGGCAAAACGCGCAGCTTCGGCTGTGCGTTTTCTGTTTTCTCGCTATTCTATTTTCAGCGGAGCAGCAGTGGCTCTAGTTAAATCGCCGACAAACATAGAAGCTGCTGCATAATTCTTCGCTCTAACGATCATTCCCCCTTAGCCTCACACCGGGAACAACTATCGCTGACTGAAGACTTGAAGAGATATTCCCTATACTGATGTTGTGATTTCTTGTCTCTCTCAATCACTGATACTGCCGATAATCAAAGAAAGACATACAGGCTAAAAATAATAATCACCAGAGATACGAAGTTATTCGTACATCTGGTGATTATTTTTAGGTATCAACTTGAAACACTGAACTTTATCCACTGATTTTTATGAACCACGGCGAATAGCAGAAATCACATCACCATCGCAATAGGTAGAATACTTTATAATATATTTATTGTATGTCTGTGGTTCAACATCTTTGAGATAGGCCAAGTATCCGAGGATACTCTCAGGCGATCCATTCCCGTTAACTAAACGATTATAGATCATATTCTTTATTTTCTTTCGAGTTTCCAATCCAACCGAGACTCGGCCTGTATCTGTAATAATAAGTCCCGTGACCTTGCGGCGACTCTTTTTAGATCTGAACCAAGTCTTAGAAATATTCATTTTAAAGTTGCATTCGTATAGACTGACTTCGACAAATTTCTTTGTGCTTTGAGAAATATATCTATTGCTCGAAATATAAATATCATCTGCGTAACGCGAGTAGCGATAACCTCGCTCTCTGCAATAGGCAATAATCAACTCATCGAATCGGTAAGCAACTATATTTGATATCATAGGTGAGCTAACAGTTCCTATGGATAATCTGCCT
This sequence comes from Agathobaculum hominis, assembly GCF_014288055.1. Taxonomy (NCBI): domain Bacteria; kingdom Bacillati; phylum Bacillota; class Clostridia; order Eubacteriales; family Butyricicoccaceae; genus Agathobaculum; species Agathobaculum hominis. Next base: position 29,451 of record NZ_JACOPK010000013.1, on the reverse strand, counting down.
CTATAGAAACATATTTTGGCAATTACATCACACATGTCATCAAACCACATTCCCTGCGCCTGTAATTTATCCTGATGCGCTATCAGTATATCCGTAAACATCTTTTCATGGATGCTGGGAAAATAATTTTTAATATCTGTGTGAAAGATAAAACGTGCTTCCTTGTGAAAATCCGCATGCTTTTTTATGGAATTTCCAGCCTGATACGCGAATGCAGCATTTGAAACTGAAAGAAATTTCAATATTTTTTCTCTGACCCAATATTGCAAAGATTTTAGTTCCGGACTTGCCTGATAAATTACTCGTGGATCTCCGTTCCGTTTGGGAATTGTAAATCTTTTATAGTAAAAGCTGCTTCTTCGTATGATTGATGCTATATAGTCTCGATCTAACGACAGATCACGAGCAATGCGATCGATGATTGAATTCATAAGTGTTCACCGTACCTGTATTTTCTGCAAATAATCCTGTTGCGCTCACGCTCAATCCCATTTCCAAAGTACTTTAACATTAGGTGCTGCGTTTTTTCGTAGTTTGGTAGCTTTATAACCGAACCTTCGATTTCTATTATTTTTGCTGTCTGTAATAATTTGAGAATATAGTTGAACTTTATTTCGCGCTTAAACTTATTCCCATCACGTTTTACAAGAGTAAACTCGTCGAACTGCTTTATATCTTTATATAATTGCACTAAATCTGATGAAGAGATTGGCTGAACCAATCTGATAATCTCTAGAATTTCGATCAAAAAAGAACTTATGTATACCTGATTTTTATCTTTGTTAACCGTTCGTTTGTTGATCTGCGCGCGCTTTGATTTGAGCTTTTGTACTAAATCAAGGATTTCTGTTCTGAACTCACTGCTGGAAAGCAACGCACCATTTTCGATGTCCGCATAGACAATTTTAGAACCATCTTCTCTTGCTTTTAGAACAGGACCTGTTGCAATAAAGGATTTGCTTCCGCGATATTCTTCGTCCATTACGATGATAAGCTTATCGCTGAATAACGCATCTGCATATGCAAAAGCACCCAATTCACAGAAAGATCCTGGACTTTCTACAAACAAAATGATTGCATCGCTAACTTCAGCTAAAAACTCTTCAAAAATCAGTAAATCTATACTATTGTCGAAACCATCCTCCCACATACGCTCGGATAAAACAATGTGCGTATCTGGAAGAAGCCGTCTTATAAAGTCATCAGTAATACCACGATTGGATTGTGTATATTCTGCTTGACTGCAAAAACCCTTACCGCATAAGAAAATAAATTTAGGGTAGGTGATATATTTGTGCCCACTTCTATCAAGATGCTTACGAATACTCGCAATGCACTTCTCAGAATATATGTTTGCGTTCAAATATATCACCCACCCGTAAAGTTTGGAATACTTACAGATAAGCGGTTGCTGTGGTGCGCTTGTAATGAGGATTTCAAGCGTGCCACAGCAACCGCTTGTAATCCTGACAATCTAACCGGCCCTGTTTAACACAAGGCACAATACGGCAAAAAACGCCATATTCTTTTTACTAAGCATTCCACAAGTATTATATCAAGAGACGACAAATTTTTCAAGTCAATGCAATTATATACTTCCCTTTTTAACTAACAATTTTCATCACACAAAATGATGTAAATGTATTAAAGAAGCTGCAGCCCTCGCTGCTCAGTATACTCAAGATTACATTTTCATCGTCTTAATAAACTCCAGCAACGCCTTCTTCTGTCTCTCCGACAATCGTGAAAGCTGGCTTTGCAGTTCATCATCCGTGAAAAGCGTCCCCTCAACAGGGCAGTCAAAGAAATCCTTTAGCGAAATATGCAATGCATCACAGATCAGCGTTAGGTTCTCTACTGAAATATTCTTCTCTCCGATTTCAACCGAACGGACAAAACTCTGCGACAGGCCGCATAGATTAGCTAATTTATTTGTAGTAATTCCCTTTTGCTGACGGAGTTCAACGATACGTTTTCCGACTTCCATAGCGACACCTCTCATCTCTTTTAAGATAAGATTATCAAAAATCAGTCCGAATATTTACATTTATAGAGTTATGATATATAATTATAGATATAGTTCAATAAAGGGGATATCGCTATGGAATTTATTATTTCAGGAATTCACTTCCCTATCAGCGAAGAGATGGAAAACTATCATTACTACAGAAAACTGTTTTCCGATCTCGAGGATCAGGTTGCAAGCGAATTTGATGCGCTGTACACAAAACAAAATCATCGTTTAGAGGATATTATTCAAAACGGTTCCAATCAATACGTGCAATGCATGTATCCGGTAATCCAAATAGCCTTAAAATGTCTTGCTGAAAAAGATATTCTTTCCTACGATACGGCAGCCTTCTGGAGTGAATATGGCAAGTATTTTGATCACTGGAGTGAAGCGTATGATCGTCTCGAGGAACAGTACGCGGCAATTGTACTCGACGAGAAAAGCATGGATGAATACCGCACGCTGCGTCGAAAGACAAGAGGGCGTGTTGTAGGCGGTGGTTTTGGTGTTGGCGGCGCACTAAAAGGCATGGCCGCTGCCGGCGCAATGAACGCTGCCGCCGGAGCTGCACATATGATGGTAAATGGAATCGGTAAAATCGGTTCCAGCTTTCGCAGCAGTTCGAAGCTTTCTGCAATATTCAACGATCCGGATACGAAAAAAGGTTTAGTAGATGCCGTTCGAATGAGTGTGTTCAGCTGCCATAATGCTGTTATCATCTGCATTCTCAATCATATTCCATCGTTCCCCTGCACTATCGTCACGCCCGAGGACTCCAAACAGTCCTACATCCAGATTGATAATCTCAGACACCTTGCCGATAATCCAGAACGAGTGCTTCACAGTCTGCCGCACATCTGGAAACTCAACCCATACAATCCATTCTGCTATCGCGTGCTGTTGAAAATTCTGGGCGATGCTGACGGAGAGCTAAGCAGGCTTGCCAGTTATTTTGATTGCGACATACTCCCAGACAAGCTGAAACTTATGGAAGAACGCCGTAAGGAGTTATCCATTTCCACCGAAGTGCTTGCTCAGCATGCACATGATCAGCTTTGCAAAGCAGCCGACCGTCTCGGTCTTTCGCATAACTGTGATATAATCCTCGAAGTAGACAAGGCCTTGCACGAGTTTGACCGCAAAGCGCGAACCGTTGACGGAATAGAGCTCAAAACACGCGAAGAAGCCGCTGCCGCGAACAAAGAATTGCAGGAAATTCGTAAAGCCGTTTCTATGACGGACTGCCAAGATAAAACAGCGCTTGCAGCACTCTTGCCACAGCTCGAAAAATACCAGTCTCCTGTTGCAAAAAAGCATATTCGAAAGCTCCACAAAACGCTTGAACACCTAATTGAAGAGGAAAAGTGTGTTCATTCCTCCACTGACGGTATTCCTGATCTGAAATTCGATACTGCCGAACAGGCACAGGCTGCTGCCAAAGAGATGGCGCAGGCAGAAGCGATTTTAAGCTCTTACAGCCTAAACGAACTCAACCAGATTATAGAAGCGCAGCAGGCCATTACCGACTTGAAGCTTTCTCAGCCGGTCGATACAGCGGTGCAGAAGATGCTGCAACAGCACCAGAACTCTGCCCAAGAGGTGATCGACTGTACATTTTTAGGCAAACTCTATAACTCTGTCGAAGAGAAAAAAGCGGTAGAAAAGGAATATCATAAAATCAAGACCAAGCTGATGATGCATCCCGATCATACCGAAATCGCGTACATCCGCAAGCAGTTAGACACATTGGATTTCCCTGAACAGGCTTACAGCGAAATCGAAGCTGGGCTTGCTCCTTACGAAGGCACCTCGCCCTCCTCTCAGCCTGCCCAGTCTGCGAACCACAAAGCCCTTTCGACCTTCTCTGCCGCTTCGACCTCCTCTGCCCCTTCCAGTTCAACGACCCCATCCCAGAAAGCTGTAGATACGATAATCAGCCTGCTCATTCTGGCAATAATTATTGCGGCTATCTTTGTCCGCGTAACGGTTACACCCTCTTTTGAGGCACATTCCATCCGAGTGATGGGATATGAAATGCTGATTTCCCGTCATCAAACAGCTTCCGTACTGACCGCTGTTGACGGTTTGAAGAACGGTATCCTTGTTTTCGGCGAAACCATCGTCGCTTTCTTCATGGAAGGTTTCTCTGATTTTATCGCCGGTTTTCACTTCCATTTCATCGGCAATGCGCTCTGGCTGCTCTTCGGCTGGATGTGGATTATCATTAAAGAAACCCTTGTATCGATTGGCCGATACTTCGTCACGATCGTAATGATCGGCAAAGAGTCTACTTCTATCGGATATCTCGCTTCGTACATTGGTTCCGCACTTGTTCCCTGGATTTTGTGTTGGATCAGCAATCGATTCGGTTCAAAGAAAAACTGATATCAAAAATTTTAAATATATATGATCGATATAGAAGCTCCCGGATATTTCCGGGAGCTAAAAGCAGAGGGATATGTAATTTAATGCTGGAACATATACTGCAAAACAACGATCATATCCTCGATATCGACCTTGTTGTCACCGTTAACATCGCAGTCAGCGGCGTTCTTCCAGTCGCTGTCGCCGGACTTCGCCTGATACCAGCGCTGGCAGGTGGTAATGTCGAGCTGGTCGACCTTGCCGTCGTGGTTCACGTCGCAGGATGTGCCCTTGCGCCGGAGGCACAGATTACACGTGAACAGATGGCCTCCATGATGATGCGCTACGCACAGTTCAATCAGTACAACACCATCAAGTCGGCGGATCTGAGCGCGTTCAATGACGCAGGCTCGATCAGCAGCTGGGCGCTTGAGTCGATGAAATGGGCAAATGCTGCCGGTCTAATCAATGGCCGCACGGCAAGCACCATTGCTCCGCAGGGTACCGCTACCCGTGCGGAAGCCGCAACGATTCTCATGCGCTTTTGCGAGATGAGTAAATAAACCTCATACAGGCAAAAAGTGCAGCTTCGGCTGCATTTTTTCTGTTTCTCCTCCATTTTAATCTATATATTATAGATGTAGAAGCTCCCGGAAATATTCCGGGGGCTTTAATTCTGCCCGAAAGGAGAAAGCAAATGTTCAACAATCAAAAATTCCTGACGCGCGGCGTGATGGCTGAGATTCCATCGTGGCTGACAAACCTCATGTGGCACATGGTCTTGACGATGGAAGTCAAGGAAAAGGATTACCTGCAAGTATTCACGCTGACGAAAACGCCAGCGGGTCAGCACATCGTCCACGAGCAGGAGCAACCGCCGTACCGTTACGAGCTTGATGTGCCGTGTGACGATGCAGTAAACGCGAAAGTGTTTGTCATCGACGATTTGACGCATTCTACTATGCTGCTTGCTGAAGAATATTAACATTCATCAAACGAAATGGAGGAACAGACAATGAGTGAAACGAGAATTTGTGCGAACTGTGGTGCGGAACATCCGATCGAAGATATGTATCAAGCGGAAGGCGATTGGCTCTGCGAGGATTGTGCCGACCGTCTGACCGTCATCTGTGACCACTGTGCCGAGCGGGTTTATGAAGAGAATGCCACCGAAGACGATACGCACACGCTGTGCGACCACTGTTTCGACGAGTATTACGTCCGCTGCGATGACTGCGGACGCATTATTCACCGCGACCGCGCGTACTGGGACGGTGACGACAACGCCTATTGCGCGTCCTGCTGGGATGAGCACTGTGACATTATCCATGAGTACAGCTACACACCAGACCTTGTTTTTCACGGCAAGGGCCTGCGTCATTTCGGCGTTGAGCTTGAAATCGATGACGGCGGCACGGTAAACAGCAACGCCCAGAAGCTGCTCGATATCGCAAACAAGGACGCAGAAAATCTCTACATCAAAACGGACGGCAGCCTGGATGAAGGCTTGGAGCTTGTTACCCATCCGATGACGCTCGAATACCATTTGAATGAAATGCCGTGGGCGGAAGTCCTCCGCAAGGCGCAAAGCATGGGCTATCTCAGCCATGCCGCCGGGACTTGTGGATTTCACGTTCATATCTCGCGTCTGGCGTTCGGCTGTACTTACGAGCAGCAGGAAGCTGCGATTGCTCGCCTGCTGTACTTCGTCGAAAAATTCTGGGCGGAACTGCTGCGATTCAGCCGCCGCACCCAGTCGCAGATGAACCGCTGGGCGGCGCGGTACGGCATTCGCCTCACCCCGTCAGAGCAGATGAACCACGCAAAGAATTCCTGCGCTGGGCGTTATACGGCGGTCAATCTCACGAACGCGGATACGGTCGAAATCCGTATGTTCCGCGGCACTTTGAAACTCAATACTTTGAAAGCCACCTTGCAGATGGTAAATCATCTGGTTGAGGTGGCTGTTTCTATGTCCGACGCTGCCGTGCAGGACATGAGCTGGTTTGACTTTCTCGATGACATCACCGAACCCGAACTCATTCAGTATCTCAAAGAACGTCGTCTTTACGTTAACGAACCTGTAAATGTATCGGAGGAGGAGTAATATGTGCAGTCTTTTCGGCTTAATTGATTTTAAGGAGAGCCTCAGCACCCATACGAAGAACAAAATCCTGAACACTCTCGCAAGAGAGTGTCAAGTGCGCGGTACAGATGCGACCGGCATCGCGTATAACTTTAACGACCGCCTTCGGATCTACAAGCGTCCCCTTCCCGCTCGGAAGATGAAAATTCACATTCCACATGACGTGAACGCGGTCATGGGACACACCCGTATGACCACACAGGGCAATGCACAGTTTAACCAGAATAACCATCCGTTCCTTGGTCACGTTGACGGAAACAGCTTTGCTCTCGCTCACAACGGAGTGCTCTGGAACGATAAAGAGTTACGCATGGAAGAAAGTCTGCCAATGACGAGTGTTGAGACGGACAGCTATGTTGCCGTTCAGCTTCTTGAACAGCAGAAAACCCTTGACTTTGACAGCCTGCAAGCTATGGCTGAAAAGGTCGAGGGTTCTTTTGTGTTTACGGTTCTGGATAAGGATAACTCCATCTGGTTCGTCATCGGGGACAATCCGCTTTGCATCATGTTCTATGACGGCTTTCTAATTTATGCCTCGACACAGGAAATTCTCTGCAAAACAATCAAAAAGCTGCGGTTAAAAGCGCCCATCGACATTCTCGAACCGCAGGAGGGCGAAATCATGAAAATTAACCGCACCGGCCGTATCACTACCGGGACCTTCACACCCCACACGACATTCGAGCACTGGTGGCGCAAGTACCCATTCTATCGTAGCTACTACGAAGACACGCCGACAGGTTACGATGATTTATTCAGCGTGGCGAAAGCATTCGGCATAGCAGCGGACGAAGTGCAGGCACTGCTCGATTACGGCTGCTCGGAAGAGGAAATTGAGGAAATGCTGTACGACCCGGAACTCTTTCACGAGATGACCGGTGAACTATTATACGCATATTGATTGAAGGGAGGCGATGCGCATGATTGCACTCGGCCCAATTTTTCAGGCCGTCGGCGCGGTGGTCGACCTCATCATCGAGGCCGTCGAGAACTTTTCGGATGACTGAAACGAGGTGAAAGTTTGAACCCAGGCAAAATCATTCTCGGCGTGCTGACTGTTATCGGCCTGCTCGCCGACATCATTGGCGATGACTGAACGCAAAAATACCGACTCTTCCGAGCCGGTATTTTTTGAGCGTGTCATTAGGCTATACCCATATGAAATAACAAGAAAGTATGTCAATAGGGTCGTTTTCCGACTTTTGCAATATGTCAAAATGTACAGCGACCCTATTGACACCCATAATGTTTCAAGGGTATTTCGCATTAATTTTATGCAGGCAATCCTGTAAAGTTGCGCTACCATTATAGATGGCAAGACACATTGCCCGTATTTCATCGGTCATCTCCAGTCCTTCCATACGGCAGGACATGGCAATGTTATCAAGAATTTCAGTAATGGTTTGCTGTGTATTCGGCATAGTAATCACTTCCTGCTGTTAGTTTACCATAATTATCGTTATGGAGAAGGGGGAAAAGAAATGAAAATTGGCTATATTCGTGTCAGCACCGAGGAGCAGAACACCGCTCGACAGGAGGTGTTGCTGCAGGAACTCGGCGTTGACGAAGTATTCATCGACAAGGCCAGCGGCAAGAACGCCGACCGCCCGGAACTGACTCGCATGATGAACTACGTCCGGCGCGGTGATACCGTGATTGTCGAGTCGATCAGTCGTTTCGCAAGAAATACGCGCGACCTGCTCGACCTTGTGGAGCGGCTGACCGAAAAGCAGGTGGAATTTGTAAGCCGCAAGGAGGCCATCGACACGACCACGCCAACCGGCAAGTTCATGCTCACCGTATTCGCGGCTATTGCAGAACTGGAGCGCGAGTACATCTTGCAGCGTCAGCGCGAAGGCATCGCAATTGCTAAGGCAGAGGGCAAGTACACCGGCTGTAAACCAATACCTCTGCCGGACAACTTCGAGCGGGTGGTCGCTCGCTGGCGTGCAGGAGAAATCACTGCCACGGAGGCCATGCGGCAGACTGGAATGAAACCTAATACTTTCTATCGTAGGTGTTCTAAAGCTTCTCCTACTCCTAAATGTACGAAATCCATATGATGTATTCCGTACAACAGGAATACCGGAAAACACAAATACTCGATAAAATCTCTTAACCGTTTCGTCAAACAAGATAAAAACAGCTAGGTCTCCCATGGTTGAGAAACCCAGCGTAGCGGTACAGCATGGTAACCAGCTGCTCGTGGGTAATGTTGACAGTCGGGTTGATGCCGTCAGACACGCCGTTCGCCTTCGCCCAATCCATGCCAGTGTCCGATACCACGGCGTGCTATTCGCGGTGTCCTCGCCTGCGTAGCGTGCGAGAACGGTCATCAGCATGCCTCGGGTAGTTGACGTGCTCGGCGCGAACTTGTTATCGTTGTCAGCGTTGCAGGTGCATAAAGCAGAACTGCCCGGTCATTGGTATGACCGGGCAGTGTCTTTGAGGGGATGAAAAGGTGAAAGATGTATTTTAGATCAGTTCACAGAAGCCTTGCTGCGCTTGCGCTCCTCCAACTCCTTCTGAATCTGCGGGAACTGCTTGTCCAGCTTGAACAGCCATGCCAGAACAATGAGGATCAGATAAATCGCGATCGGCGCAACGATGAAGATAATACGGATGCAGCTTACAGCGCTTGCGGTCTGCACTTCTGCCATGCCGTTGTAGCCGCACATTGTGAGCAGGCCACCGAATGCCGCAGTGCCCAGACCGCTGCCAATCTTCTGACCAACGCCGTTTGCCGTAACATTGATCGCCTGCGTGCGTACGCCGGTTTTCCACTCGCCGTACTCGACCGTATCAGCGAGCATGCCGTAGATAACGCTGCTGAATGCGCCGAAGCCGATACCGCGCAGACCCATCGAAATGATGAACGGGACGCCGGATGCATAAACGAGCGAGATCAGCGAGCCAAGCAGCATGGATACGCCGCTCAGAATAGCGAGCGTGCGCTTGGAAGCGCCCTTGTCCAACGCGATCGGGACAAGAAGCATCACAACGAGTGCGGGAAAATGATGGTACATGATAATGTTGCCGACAAGCTTAGCGTCATTCAGAATATACTTGGCATAGTATACGCCGACCGTCAGTGTGGTCACCTGGTGCAGAACGCAGCAGAACTGCATTGCAAGAACAGAGAACCAGTACTTGTTGTGCATCAGCGCTTTCAGGCCGACAAGAAGAGGAACATCTTCGCCGTTCTCGCCGCCGCCGGTTACGGTCTCGCGAGTGGTCATGTAAACGATAGCAAAGACGATCGCGGCGATGGTGCCGAGAATGGCCGCCAGCTTGATCCATGCGCGCTGACCGCCGCCCAACGCGTCAATAATGTTCATGAACTTCAGTGAAAGAACGGTCTGCGTTGCTGCTGCAATGAAAAGACGCACTGCATAACAGGAGGAGCGGCTGTTGCGGTCGTTAGTCATGTAAGTCGGCAGAGCGCTCATTGCGGCGTTTGCCATGGTGTAGACAACGCTCTGAATGACGTTATAGGAAACGAAAATGTAAATCAGCTTGCCCCACTCGCCACAGTCCGGGACTGTGAACATAGCGATATAGGAGATGCCGAGGGGAATGGCGATGCGCAGAATCCACGGACGGGCAGAGCCGCTCTTTGCGTGGGTATGCTCGACGATATTTCCGGCGATGATATCACTGAAACCGTCGAAAATACGGCTGATCAGAATGATCGTACCGACGGCGGCGGCGTTGACGCCGATGACATCGGTGTAGAAAAATACAAGAAACGAGCAGAAGATGGTATACATCGGGTTGCAGGCGATTTCGGTAATGCCGTAAGAAACCTTTTCACCGAATGAAACCACACGATTGCTGTCGGTGCTTACGCTTTTCATGTTAGCTGTCCTCCTTGTCATGATAAACAATACTGCTGTCTACGCGCGAAAAACGGGAGAAAAACTCGTCCCAGATGCGGCGGGACATCTCTATCGTGGTTGCGTGCGGCATATCCTGTACACGGGTGAAGCCGACGAGCGGCATGTCGTCTTTTCGATAAATCAGATCATCCCAGCGCATTTCATAGGTGTGCCAGCCGACTGTCCAGTCCTGCACGTGAGCCGGCTCGATATGGTTCAGCCTGCGCCATGCTTCGAGGGTATAGGCTGTGCGGTTGCCGTCTGCCGGACGGTCCGGAACGAGAAAGGCTTCCTCGCTGCCGCCGAACATCCAGACGGGGAGCAAGGTGTCCTTTCGTGCTGCGACCTCAGGCAGGGACAGAGGCTCCTGTTCCAGATCGCTGAACAGAATGCCCGAGCAAGGCGCAATCGCCGCAAAATATTCCGGCATAGCCAGGCCGAGCATCTGCACCATAAGAGAACCGAGAGAATGTCCAGTGACAAAAATGCGGCTGCGGTCGATCGGATAATCGTCTGCGGTTCGCTCGATCAGATACCGGAAAAACGGGTATTCCTCAGGCTGCGTGTCCTTGTGGAAGATGTTCCAGGCAGGCAGGGGCAGATTATCACTGCTGCAGTAGGCATTTTCTACACACATCTGACCATAGCCTGCGGTCGGGTAAACAACCACAAAGCCGTTTTCGTCAGCGATACGGTTCCAGCCGGAGTTTTCCATGTAAATGGCGCCGTTGCAGGTATAGCCATGGCAGGCAAAGACCAGCGGAACCGGGACTTCGGGATGCTGACGGACTGCCTCCGGCACATATACATACCATTCGCGCAGCCAGCCATCTACCTTTTCCATGTGATATTCCACATGACGGTTGCAAAGCGGATCGTCATACATGCGCAGATTTCCGCCGGGGTCACCCATCCAGCGGCGGTGACGGCTGAGAAAACCGTTCCAGATGCGGTGCAGCATGGCGTCTCCGGCCGCTTCCGAACAGCCGGAAAGTGTACTCGACCAGACTTCATATGCTGCAATATCGTTGTTTTGTGGATGCTCCAGCGGTGTAAGACGACGATAGGCAATCGTGTCTTGTGTCAGCTGTGTGCTGTAATCTGAACGGATGCTGTACTTCCAGTACTGCACAGCTGTCTTGTCCTGTGTTCGATCTGCGATTACCCATGCCGGGAGCGGAATATCGCTTTTCAGAAAGCCGCAGCGATGTTCGGTATCTTCGAAGCCATCCAGATTGAGACAGTCATCCGCAGCCGCCGCCTGCGCATAAGTCGGGGAAACCGCAGAGTCGATCGTACATACGCCGGCATAGATCGCCGGGTTCCACATGGCAGCCATCTGCGCAATCGTTGCCCCTTCTCCGCAGCCATATAGGTACAGCCCGGACTCATGAATATTAAACCAGTGACGGTCGCTCAGCTCACGGAAAACCGCTTCGACATAGGCAACGTCTCCACTGGTGCAGCCATACGGCTCGTCTGTGTGCCATTCGCCTGCGAGCGGTTCGAGAAAGAACAGAACCGGCTTACTGCGTTCAGGTTCAGCTTCCGCAAGCCATTTCCAGTTCGTTTTCTCAAGCACATCATCTGCCGTCCAGCCGGACGGAGGCAGGATGAAAATGCCTGCCGCGGCTTCGCGGCAGCGGCGCGGAATATGCACGAGAAATCGGCGCTTTCTGCCCGCTGTTTCCACCCACCGCTCAAACGTACCCTGCTTTGCCACCTGAAGCGGATGTGCAGGATCGAATGAGAGATTTACATTCTGATACATGTTACCACCTTTTTTTGTTTCAACTTCCAACTGTCTGCAAACATTGTTGATGGTTATTATTATAAGGATTTTAAAGGAGAACAAAACAAAGATTATGTCATAAAATACATAATTTCATTTCTGCATTTGCAGGAAGTACGAAAAAACAAAAAGAATAGGATAGAAAATGACGATTTATAAAACAGAATATAAATAAAATATCTGCAACAGAATAGTTTTCAAAGAAACACATCCCGTTGCAGATGTCAATTCGAGATAGGACAGCGGCCTATCCGTTATTCAGTTCGATAATAAATAACTGCACTTCATGAGGCTGTAATCTGCTCTGCAGGACAAATTCACCCTTCTCATCCGGGCAAAGCAGAGTGGAACGATAGCCGGGTTCGGACGCGCGGTGCAGCTGCTCCACATCTGCGACAGAAAGATCGTTCGGTGCGCCCCAGCGCAGCCACTGATCAAACGAGGAGCCATGTTCTCTGTCGATGATAAACTGCTGCATGCGGTGAGGCTGCGGTACAAGGCTGTTTAGCTGTATACGGACATCCATTACGTTGCTGGTCCGGAATACGCGGTATGCCTCTTCCGGATATTCCAGCTTTCGATAGCGATGACGGTACAGACTGTCATAGTCGCAATAGTGAAACAGCAAAATTTGCAGCTGCCTTGCACTTCGGGTCACGAGATACCAGTCGCCACTGTATAAGACCTGATCGCCTGTACTGTGCAGCAAGTTCAGAGCCTGCCATCCTGCCTTTGGGATTCCATTGAAGGTGAACAGCCCGTATCCACCGTGGAAAAGGCGGTTGAAGGGACCGCGTTCCTCGATGAAATCCGTCAGAAGCCAGTATCCGAATGCTTCCACAGAGTCGTAATTCTCTGCGATGCTGTGGCACAGCCATGCGGCCTTGTAGCAGGTATCACCGGACAGGTCGCGCTGCCATATGGTCGAGTTGCATTCCTCCAGCCAGATAGGAGTGTGCTCACGGTCGACAGCGCGCATCAGCTGACACAGCCGAGTGCACAGGTTGCGCGTGAAGTGACGGTCGCCGCTCAGCGTTGTTGGCAAGAAATCCTGTGAAATGGAAGTGTTCATGAATTCTATGTCATCTTCCACATTCTGATGCGGATAATCCTGCGTTGTGATAAAATCCGGAAAGCAGCCGTGGTCTTCGGCAAAGCGAAAGAAATCCGGCAGAATATCCGCCGCCCAGACGATGCTTGCAAAACCGCCGGGACCGCCGAACTGAAGAAGGGGATCGACCGATTTCACCGCCTGCCAGGTTGACTGATAATGTGTGTAGAATTCGTCGAAGGTTACTTCGGTGAACACCGGCACATGGATGCCCATCGTTGTGAATTTCCATGTCCGCACGGTATCAAGGCCGTAGCGCGTGATCCAGTGCTGAATACTGCCGGAGACGAGCTGCTGCCATTTCTCCTGCTGCGCCGCAACGGAATAGTTGCTGCTGCGGCTGAGAACAAAAATATCGTATTTTTTTAAGGCTGACGGCATAAGGCCAAGCTCGATATACAGTTTGAAGCCCTGCGAAATCAGAAAGTCGGTCAGCAGATCGGCATACAGAAAATTGAGTACCGGCTGTCCTTCTCTGTTTTCCTGATAAATCTGTATGTTGTCATCGAAAATACCGTGAAAACGAATATACTCAAAGCCAATCTCCTGCTGTGCGCGCATGATCTGCTGCTGTACCGAAGCGAGCAGTCCCTCGCGGGCGTATCCGAAATTTAAGAGCTTCTGCCAGATTGGGCGTATGGGTCTGCCCTCAGCGGACGCGTTGATCTGGAGGGGATACAGCGTTTTCTCTGTGGCAGAGATGCGGTCATCGTCCAGCGGAAGATACTTGAACAGTGCGGCAAAATCACCGGCTTCGGTTTGCATGTTGGGGAGCAGGACATCCGGCTGCTGATTTTTACGCTGCTCTTCCAGATCCTTTGCATACTGCTTCGGCGTAACGCCAAACTGCTGCTTGAACTTGCGGATAAAAGCGGACGAGTTAGGAAAGCCTGCCTGCAGAGCCACATCCGTGACGGAACAGTGGTCCTCGCGAAGCATCGTAAGCGCGTGGTGAATACGAATGCTGCCGATATAGTCGGTGATCGTCATATGGATGTGTCTGCTGAAAAATCGGGACAGGTAATTCGGACTGACATGGACCTGCTCTGCCAGCTCGGGCACGGAAATATCCTCGTTCCAGCGGCTGTGGATAAGCTTCAATACCTGCGTGATACGATCCATCGAGGTGCTGGGCAGATGTTCTCCAGCGTCACTTTTTTCAGCGTGGAAATTCTGCTCCAGAAACTGAAAAAACTGCATGACAGCAGCGTTTAGTACCTGCTTTGGCGCTCGGTTGAAGTACAGCGAGACGATCTTGGCAAACAGACGGCGCAGCTCATCGCAGATTGTCTGCGGTGAGGCCTGCGCATCGACCGCCAGACAATCCCATGCGCTGTTCGTAAAGCCGGACAGCCGGATATAATCCTGCGGAATGTACACCATCAGCGCCTTACTATCTGCAAAGCAGGAAATTTGACACAGTTCGAGCGGATGGATGAGACAAAAGCCAGCCGGTGACAGCGTGTGCGTCTGACCGTGCAGAAGGGCGCTGACCGTTCCGCGCATGACGAAAACGAAGCGCACGCCGCTGCTCCACAGCAGATACGGCTGATCTTCGTGCAGTATGCTGAGTGTTATCTCATGGTTGTCATTAAAGTCCAGCGTCACGTCATTCACATCCTCTTATCATCTGGTATGTTAAGAGTATTATAGCCTTATTTGCACTGAAAGACAATATATCTCACAGGCGCTTTCCGTTAAGCAGTGAAAACAGCACAGCCGAAGCTGTGCTGTTTGTCTGTATAGGCTTTACTTACCCATCTCGCAGAAGCGCATAAGAATTGCAGCAACCTCAGCGCGGGTTGCGTTATTCTTCGGGTTGAGCTTGCCATTGGAGCCGTTTACGATGCCATTCTCGACAGCCCCCACTGCATCGCGCTGACAGCATAGCTGCTGACGGTGCTTGCGTCCGTGAAGCTGTCCAATGAACCGTTTGCGGCCGGAGAACCAGCGTAGCGATACAGCATGGTGACAAGCTGCTCGCGGGTAATGTTGATGGTCGGGTTGGTGCCGTCGGAAACGCCATTCGCCTTGGCCCAATCCATGCCAGCCTGGTACCACGGAATGCTGTTCGTGGTGTCATGACTAGCATAACGCGCCAGTACAGTCATCAGCATACCACGAGTGGTCGAGCTACTCGGCGAGAACTTGTTATCGCCGGTGCCACTCATCAGGCCCTTATCGGGGACGTACTGAATTGCGTCGTTGTACCATGCGGAAGACGCAACGTCAACGTAGCCGGTAGTGGACGGCTTCTCATCAGCAACCTTGGTAAAAGTTGGGGGAACCGTTACCTTGCTGTCCGGCATGGTGAAGGTGTACTTGCCGTTGCCCTTGCTGTCGGTTACGGTCAGCTTGCCGAGTTCGTAACCAGCGTCCGGAGTTACCGTGATGGCTACCGTGTCACCCTTCTTCGCGGTAGACTTATCCGCCGAGACCGAACCATTATCCGACTTACCGGATGTAGAAACCGCATTCGCAGACGAGCTACCCGCGGACGAACCGCCGCCAGAGGACGAACGTGCGGAGACCGTCAACAAAATTGCCAACACCATCGGTCCAGTAACCTCTGGAGTTGATCTTGAACTCATCTGCATGTCCGCCCTTAAAGTTGATACTTCCGATGCAGGAACTTGCATTGTCGCCAACGAAGCCGAACGAGCCATTTCCCACCGTCAGTGAACCGCTTTCAACGACAAGTTTCTCGAGACGGCCGTCAGTGCCACTGTCCTTGACGGTCAAATTGCCTTTATCGCCGTCTGCCTTGCCTACCGTGACCGTTACCGAGTCCTCGCTAACGCTGCTCATATCGCACCCGTTTAGGTCAAGGATATACGGTCCGCCAGTGACATAGATGGTGTGACCGTTCGTGACATCTTTCATCAGCGTGACGGTACCGTCTTGGTTTTCGTCAGTGAAGGCGTCATCAATGGCCTTATAATAGCGTGTTTGGCCATCGGCCTCGACCTTGACAACAGCATCTTCTTCGGTCACTTCACCGTCCCCAGACGCTGCATCACCTGCTTCAAGGTCAAAAGACGCATGATCACTGGATTCGGTGTCCTATTCTTCAACGTTATTGTCGATGTCTCCATCTCCCTCGGTATCATTACCGATAGAGGTTTCAATTCTTTCGCCGTCTAACGTGTCCGGCTCCTCTGCCAGCGCCGATGTCGGCAGCAGGGTCAGACAGAACGCCAGCACAAGAAACAGACTTGTAATGCGTTTCCTCATGTGTTTCCTTCTTTACATAATGGTCAGATTTTTCCACACCTGCCTGACCATAGCGGGCAAAGCCTACAGTTTTGTAGAAAGGTATCATACCGTGGGTACCACGGTATGAGGGGTGCACCCCTCGCCATAAGCCTTTCGATATTTTTCTGCATAAACTACCAAGATAAGTATAACAACCTTTTCGGTATGTGTAAATCATCCCAAAGTATGAGAGTGCCAGTTTCTTGCAGTCGTTTACGCACCCTTTCAAGCTACATATAGCAATTCAAAGGGGCACCTATACTTAGCCGGAAAAGTGTATGCAGGCGGACTAAAAAGTACTCGATACGCATACGACTTCTCCCGCAACTGATTGTGAGAAAGGCACTCACCAGACTATCAAACCTCATAAAACAGCAGTAAGGGCATGCGTGTGCATGCCCTTTGTTTGTTCTCTTCTATCCTATTCGGAGTGACACAGAAATTCACTTCATTAATTGTATTGCTGTTTTATTACGCTATTTATTCTTTACTTTTGGAAGCATGAACTGCAAAACAGCCATATCCCACAATTTCGTTCGCGCCTTATCAAGAATACAATCCTGCCAGACATTTTCAAGTATCAATGTCTTTAACTCTCCACTGTATTTCCTCATCCGTCGTTCTCGAATACCCTCATCTCGAGCAGCTTGTATCGGGAAAAATCCATCCCATATGCATATATCGTTGGGAATTTCCCAGTCTTTGAAATACCTTATCCTATATTGGACGAATTTTATTCTTTCCTCTCTGGTTGTTTCCGGATTGATCCACAACTTCTGATATTCGTCTACACGTGTTTTTTTCATTTCTTTCGCAATCAAATCCTTATATTGATCTGAGTATAGAGATTTATACTTTGATACTGTCTCTGCTTCTACAAAGAACACATTATCATATGCCAAATTACACGTGCTTTCCGGCAACGAGGTATACAACAGATCGGATAAGTACATTCCTAATTCAAGCGGTGGGAAAACGCGTATATATTCTCTTAATTTAGGTTGCTTCTTCATAGCTGACACCAATGTTTCCCAACATTTACGACTAGAACATATCTTATCTTTCATCCATCCGTTCCAGATCATATGCAGCGCATCCATGCAAGGTATTTCAGGCAAAATTGCTTCAAATAGATGGTAGATTTCTCCTGTTAGATATATTTCCTCTATCAGTCTATTGGCCTTATCACTCGCTTTTGACCGTTTGGCTTTATCGACGATTGTATACATGACAAACAGAGCTTTTTCTTCGCTCATGATCAGTTTCTCTGCACATTTATCGATATTGCGAATCGTCCATTGAGGATATATACTATTAAATTTTTCAAGAATTATTTTTGCACTTTCTTGACTAATCGACGCAAATTTTTTCTGTTCATCCGATAGCTCATACCACTCTATCGCCTTCTTACGCAACCTATCGAATTCGCTCGCTTGCTCATTAATCTCATTGAAAATCCTGCAATGCGCTTCAGATATTTCCGTTCGAAAATGCTTACCACCTGTCTTTATCCAAAAATACCAATCCCAACTTGCAAGGAAATCATTGTTAATTGCTTTCTGAAGCCATTCGCTCTCCGCTTTAGTTAGTCCCTCTGTTGGAGGCGTTAGTTTTTTTAATTGCTCCCTTGTTAATTTCCTCTCCTTAGCAATTCTTGTATATTGCTCAAAACACTTCCGTATATTAGATGACATTTCCGAATGTTGTTTCACAAATACGGCCTCTGCATACTGTAGCGGAGAGTCATAATCTGTTGCACTTTTTCGATAGAACCTTCCATTCGTTACTCTGTCTTCAAAAGAAGCATTCATATCTATTAATGTATCAAATTCCTGCGTAAAAATAAGTCCCCTGTCCAGCAAAACCATGCGCAGCTCATCCTCGCCAAATCGAGTCCTCTGCAGAATAAATCCAGCTTTGGAGAACAACTTCTTCGATATACTCCAGTCCGTGCCGCCAGGTGCGCACTTTACCGCAAATGTCTGCCGCCATCTTTCTACCTCCAAGGCATCCGCTTGTGAGCCTTTCAAAGGCAAACCCGACTTGACAGTTCGTGCCAATAGTCTGGCTCCGTCCGGTTCCTGTTTTGCCTTCCCTTTTTGATTTTGCATAGCTTTTTCCATGACATCAATCTTCCTATTCCTTCATTTTTTGGAACCATTTATTCATATCAGTGTGTAAAATCCAGAAAGTTCAACCAATCCGACAACTTATTATCCACAAAACGCAACTTTCTCATCGTCATTCACATCTGTAGTCGAACACGGTTCGGTCTGCTATATTTCTATCATCAGCCGAACACAATCGCAATGTGAAAGGAGTTTTATTATGAAAAGAACCGCAAAATCAATATCCCCCGCAAATTTCCTCGCAAAATCCGTCGTCGCCGGACAGACCAACACGGTTGTTCACCTCGGGAGTATTGACTTGGCCAAGCACTCTATGCGCCAGCTGATTCAGCGTCTCACCGTCGATGAGCATCTGCAGTGGGCAGACGAATGCACAACCGTTCCGTACGGCATCACTGTTCCCGGGTTCGCTTGCTGGGCTGACACCCTAGGAACAATTGTCAATGGCTACACTTATCGACATCGCTTGCTGTGCCTATGCCGTCCTAGCGACTGCCGCCTGTACGCCATTCCGATGTCCATGGTAGAACGCAAGTTCATACTACCGGACATCGAGCTAGCAGATGGCGAGCTAGAGGCTTACAAGTACATCGCCGACCGTATCTCGCCCAAGCCAGACGAAATCACTATCAAGGTAACCCATCCGTCCAAGGCGGCAATCAAGGCCAACCGTGACAACTGGAAGAATGAGTCCCTCGATCTGGACGGTTTCAGTGACACGCTGAAGGCGAACGCCGAGTGGCTCTATCCGATCCTTATCGCTGCGCTCGATACGCAGCTCCGCAGCTTTGACGGCTGTGACGACATTCCCGTCTTCTGCTACAATTTTACACTCAAAAAGGTAAGCCTGCAAGCAGATTCCAATTTCATCCGTGTGCTGACGGCAATGAATTTCACCGTGCAGGACGGCTCGTGCAGTGTTGCTCCTCGTGAAATCATTATCCAAGACAGCGGAGATCTCAAAAACTGGAGTGGCTGTCATGACCGTCTTATTATACTTCGCACTGTGAAGGGCAGCGGTCTCACACCAATCTTTGATAAGCTCGATACATATGACCGCTCCCGTGCGTACAAGGGTGTTCTTCCTCCCCGGCTTTCGACGGTTCCGATCATCCGCAGTAAGACGTTCTTCGATCGTCCCGATACGTTGGACTACGAGCTGCCGGATGTCATCCCTTCGCTGACCACCGCCCAGCTGAGCGGGCTCCGTACTGCGTTCTCGCGTGCGCTGACCAGAAAAAATGCCACTAACGCAAGCACACGCTGGCACGAGCGTATGTGCAGTCCATACAGTTTTCTTCGCAATCCGTTCGAAGAATGGCGCAACGCCCTTCTCGATGTTTTCCTTGATTCCATATTTCCGAATCAAAGTCAAGCCAAGGAAGCTGCGGAAACCGACTTTCAAACCGCACAAAAACGGCAGAAAGAAGCAGAAGAGGAACGCCAGAAAATTCTCCAGAATGCGCTTGATCTGGTAACCGATCAGAGCCGTTACGAGGATGAGATCATCGACACGCCTACAACACCCGATGAAGGCAGGAAGCTGCTGAACATCGAGCAAAGTGCTGTTGCTTTCCGATATGTTCGTAAACACAAAAACGGTGACGGCAACCACTACATTGTTTTCACAGATTTCTCTCTTCTCCGCTTGCTGAAACGCGTTGATCTGACCGAAGAATTGTATGGTCCGTTTAAGGAACACGCACTCAAGACAGGAGTTATGGTCATGAAATCTGCCTGTGCAAGACTTCACAGCCAGTCACTCAGCGGCCACTACTGGATCCGCTACGCAGATGATCCATCTGACCTCAGCCATGCTTCTCTGATGCAGGAGATGAGCAAGGCGGTAAAGACCGTCAGCGACAACAATTAAACGAAATAGGACCAAACAGGGCCGTCGGATTGCTCATGTATATCCGGCGGTTTTGTCTGTTAAAATACACTGTTTTTTCTTCTTCCTTTGCTAAATATCTGGGGTATCTGGGATTTTCACCCAGATACCCCAGATATTTATTATAGTCCTTATTCTTTTTCCTTCGCAGAAGTGGATTTTGCTTCCGCTAGAGAGGCTTCCTTTTGCTTCGCCGCTATCTGTCTCTTAATCCGTTGTACGTCCGCGTCGATGTCCTTTATTTCTTTCTCCAGCTCGATTTGGCATTGCCGTATCGCACAATGGCGCAACATCGCAACAGCGTAGTGTCCGATGACATCAAAGGATCGCGCAAGCAGAAATTGATAGATGGCCACCCACGCATCCGGCATGTGCTCCGCATAATACCGCAGCAGTTCATACCGCTTCTCCTTCTCTGGATAGTATTTTTGAGCGCGTTCTTCCATGCACTCTTTGCTGTTTGGTGCATGGGTAATGTGCTCTTTTACAAAGTCATATGCCACCTGTACGGTCAATGGGCCTTCCAGCGCTTTCTGCAGCTGTCTTGGCATATCTTCAGCACGCTTGATGACATCGTCAACCTCATCCATCTGTCCGCAGAGCGCTTCCATTTCCCAATATTGCGTTTCCATCGTTTTATTAAATCGGATTATGAAATCGTTCGCTATGTTGTTTTGAACCCGTCCTGACATTGCATCCGGCAGTGTATCTTCCACAACATTGTAAATTATCCTGACTGTCTCAAAATACCGTTCAAAAATACGATCTGCTTCTTTCATCCTATTTGACCTTGCATCTACTCCAAAGAAGTCACAGGCTGTCCCCTGTTTGATCAATCCCTTATCATCTATCAGCTTACTGAAAAGAATATCATGCCAGTATCGGACCTTCATCGTGGAGGTATCATACCAGATCTTTGCCGACAGCATCCGACGAACGAAATCAATGACCTCCGCCAGTTCCCTTCCGTGCTCTGCGAAACGGGCTTCGATTACTTCACGTGTATACTTCTTAGGCCACTCGATATAGGAACTTATCTTATTACGCAGGAGCTGACCATCATTCATCCCTAAATCATAGAACGCAATCAAATCCTGGGCCAAATTCACCGTTCGGCACCGCGGCACAACAAATTCTTCCTGCACAGCTTCGAGGAACCCTGTCGGCGAATCGGCAATACGGGACAGCGGTATCGAAACAGTCCGCAGATGCATTGCTAGAAATTCTGCTATGTCTGCACAGAGCAATCTGCTCTTTTTGTGCAAAATCTTGTATTTATTGATTGGCTCATCCCATTCCGGCAGCTCCAGATGCGGATTGACGAGCTTGCTTTTAGCCGGACTTTTCCGATATACGTTAAGTTGAATGATGTCACTGCTGAGCACCGCCGGTAAAATCGGATAAACGGCGTAGTCTGACAGCACCAGATCTGCCAAACGGCATTTGCCTATTTTCTTTGGAATTTTGAAGATCTTAGAAACGCCTTTCCTGAAAAACTGCGTGTAGTTATTCAGAACAACTTCCAGTCTGTCCGTAAACTCAGTTTTTTCGGCAGAACATATTTCATTTTCTTCGACAGGACATATTGTTATATTTTGTTGGGTTCGTCTCAAGCTAAACTTCTGCCGTTTATAGAGATATCGCCGCAGCCAAAGCGTTTCCTCTTCATAGTACATTAGACTGTCCAGCCACTTCAGCTCTCGTTTCTCCGTCTTCCCCTCTTTGTCAGAGTCGCGCACACACAGCAACAGAACAAGGGCAACCTGTAGCTGTCCCAGTTCTTCGTCTGAAATTTCTTTGTTCCGTGTTTCCTCCATAATTTTAAGCAATGTCAAAATTGCGTCTTTATATGAGAAAAATCTGTGTTTTTTAACATACTCCTTTGCGTGATTTATGATTTGTTTTTTCCATATATCCACATCATTTTCGTCGATTTTTCGAACGATTTCAAGCATATTGATATCTTCCATATATCTACTTCCCCCAGTTAAAGCAACCTTATATTTGCAATATCCAGATTATATGTCAAATTTATCGCAAAAGTGCTTTGTTAATCCGCAGTATCTACAGATGACAGCCGTCTAAAATCATGATAATCTATCATTGTTGAAAAAGCAATACTTACTTTATAAAGTAATTTCATTACTTTTTCGCACACAAACCGGTTTGCCGACGTTGGGGACGCCAAATGTCAAAAATCCAAATTACGAAGGAGGCACGGCTCATGGAGATCCGTCGTCCGGAGCACCCGCTCGTCTATATGAAGAGCGTCAAGCCCCGCGGCCGCAAACATGGCCGCAAGCGCAGCAGGCGCGCTCCCGAGGCTGCGCCGCAGCTGACGGTCAACGTTCTGCTGCTCCCACCCCGTCATCAGCCCTCCGCCCCGGTTCTGACCGAGGCAGACGGCGCCACCATTATCGACATTACCCATTCTGAGGAGGATTAACCCATGGCAAACCACATCAACCGTTCTAAAAACCCCGAAGCAACCGTTAAGACCACCATTCAGTCCCGTGACACGGAGCCGATTCAGGTCTGCGTCATGCGCATTCCGGTTCCCGGCTCGTCCGGCGAAGGCGAACCGATGATCGCAGAGCGTCATACGCTCTCCGACGAGGAAATTGCTGGCTTTAAGCATCTGCACGATCAGATTGCCTCTTTGGAGACGCAGATGTACGACCCGGGAACCGGCTGCGTTTACGAGAACCGTGAGGAGTTCCCCATTGGCGCAGATCCGTTTTATGATCTCGCCGTCCATCTTTCCCGTATCTTTTCGGAAAGCATCGAGGAGGGCTGCGATTATGAGTAAGAACAACGCTCCCTCTGTATACGCTGAAATCAGCAGGATCTATCACGATCCTGCTGCCAACTCCCTCGTACCGCCGCTCGCGAAGATTGATTTCCTGTTCGATAACGGCAGCATGGCGACGGCATTTCTGCCGCCCGACCAGCTGACGACATCCGGGCTGAAGAAAGCTGTCCCCCGTCTGCGCGGTCTGCCCGATATCCGTCCGCTTGTCCGCGAGCTGAACACGCAGTTTGCTGATATCATGGATGGCACTGTTTCCAATTTTGAAACTTTCTCTGGTCTGCTGCTGCCCCGTACGGGGCTGCAGCGTCTGCCGGACGGTCATTCCTTGTATGTGCTGGGCGATCAGCTAATCGGACCGATTACTACGCCGGTCCTTCCACGTCCGCCGGTAAGCTATCACATGATGCTGTCTCCCATCCAGCATCCGCTCGCGGCGCTGTTCTCCGAGCTGGTTTACTGCTCTTCTGCTGTGGTGGTGCCGATCATCTTTCTGTTCACTACGCTCCTGCGTTCCTGGATCAATGAGATCACGCCGTCCTGGCAGGCAGTACTGGCTATCACCGGCGGTCAGGGTCTGGGCAAGACTACTCTTGCGCGTAAGATTACCGACTGGATTTGCGACTCGCAGAATAAACCTGCCCTGCTGTACAGCGCCGGCAGCACACCGGCTGCTATTCACGACACCATGGTCACCGCACGTGATCTGCCTCTTGTGATAGATGACCTGTGCCTGTCGGCGAGCCCCAAGCTCCAGCAGAAATATCGTGATTTAGGTGCACAGTTCGTTCGCGAGGGCACCAATGCGTCCGGTATCTCTAAAAAAGCTGGCAATCAGACTATGTCATTCTCCTGCAACGCCGGAATTATTCTGACCGCCGAGTTTGCTCTCGAGAACCCTTCGGACATTACGCGATGCATTTTTATCCCCCTCACACAGCCGCCTGTTGTGGCGTCTTCTCTGACGCCGGAGCTGATCGGCGCTGCCTGCCGTCGTTTTATCGAATGGTTCCTACAGCATGAGTCCGAGGCGGCTGAGAATTTCCGGAAAATCAATTCTGAGGAGAAGCCGGACGACATGCATCCTCGCGTATTCCACAACTTTCTCATTCTGCGTACTGTGTTCTCTCTGGCACTTCGCGCAGCCCGTGAAGACGGACTGTCTGCTTCGTCGGCCGAGCCGATTACAGCACGGTATGAGACCGGGATTGAGCAATCACAGCAGTACCAGAAAAAGCTGCTCGATGACCTCGACCGCAGCAAGAAAAAGGGCAATCTTGCCTTTGTTCTTCTGGAATGTTATGGTGATCCCAAAGTATTTAACCTGACGAAGAACATAAAAAAACTGGACAAGCGAGACGGAATAGAGTGGAAAAACGATCTGTGTCTGCGGCCTGCCGCGCTGGAACGTGCGATCCGCTTACAGGATGGATACCAGAACTATACTCTTTCCAAAATCGCGCGCGAGCTGAAGGATATGGGCGCGCTCGTTATTCAGGAGGAAGGCACATTGCAGGTACGCCTCAAGAAGGATACGCCGCGCGTGTATCGCATTCGGTTTGATGCTCTTGAGGAATACGAAGAACGCTTCTGATTACAGAGATCTGCGGTCTATATATTATAAAAGTGAGAGCTGTATCCTTACGTTAAAAATACTTGCTGAAGGAGAGGAACTAACATGTCTAATCCTGCAATTACATTAGTACCGCCGCGCCGCTACTACGACACGGCAACCATCGCTGAGACTCACCGCCGCCTGCTCGCAGAGGGGCGCAACATTTCGGAGAATGCACTGCACGGTCTGGTCGACTCTACGAAATGCCTGTGGCGTGTCATCGAGAAGTATTTCGGTGAGAAACCGCAGAAAAAATGCCGTAAATGCTGCCGCTGCAAGTCGAAAACCGACTAAGGCGCACACCGGCGTATATATTATAACCGCAGAGGAGCACTCTGCACCCACTACCCCGCAGGTAAATCGGCTGGACCGGTTTCATCAAAATCTATACCATTTTAATATCCATTAGGAGGAAATTATCATGAACATGTTTGCGCATCTGAAGTCGAAGCCCGAAATGCTTTCCGCCAACGACCTGCTGGAGATCTTCCCGATCTCTCGCAGCGGCATCTACGACCTGCTCCGTGAGCCCGGCTTTCCCTGCATCCATCTCGGCCGCCGCATCATCGTTCCGCGCGACGCGATGATCGACTGGCTCGAGAACCGTCTGCAGGAGGAGCTGAACAGCGCCGCGAAGAGCAGAGAGTCTAACGAAGTATCTGTCATGCCGGAGGCTGCGTCCGAAGCAGACACCGACCTGCCGGAGACCCAGGTCCGCGAGGACGGCGTTTACATCAAGGTTCTCCCCCGCGACATGAAGAAGTCGCAGGCGATCTGAGCATATATAAACGACAGCGAGGGTACACACCGCCATGGTATGTACCCTCGTTTTTTTACTCAAAAATCGCCCGTCGCTGCCGTTCCACGACATCCGACAGTGCTTCAAGCCGCCCTTTCGGCAGCTCAATCGTTGGATGCGCTGCAAAGCGGAACCCATCCAGATTTTTCAGCTCCTGCCGGATTTCATCCGTCAGCATGCCCTTTGCCGTCTTGATAAAGTCCACGCCGATGCGCGGACGGCACTTACTGATATACCACTCCGGCTTCGCCAGTTGATCTTCATCGAGGTCAAACAGCAGGCTGCGATTATGATCGAACATCGGAGCAGGAGTCTTGACTTCCATCGTCTGATTGTCGAACAGGAAACCGAAATTGCCGAGGTGGCGATCAGTGTTCAAAATCAGTGCATCGAGCACGAACATGCGCCGAAGCACATCCTCCGCTCCGAATTTCTCATAGAATTTCATCAATCCCGATACACTATTCGGGCGGTCGGGAAAATCACTGATTTTTGCAAGACCGTGCGCCTCATCCGTGAACAGACGGCACTTGGAGATCAGTTTTTGATGATAGAACCCCAGATCGTAATGCACAGCCTGTGGACAAATCAGCTCCGCAAGCTGACACGCAAGGAGCTCGGACAGCGGCTCAATCTCATAGGTATCGCTGCCGCTCTTGTACAGATAAATACCGTCATCCTCGCGCACCCAGCATTTCGCATAGTAGCCGTCCGTGCCGAACTCCGGCGAGGTAGAGGACAGCGCTTCTTCGCTGATTACGCCGCTGAATGCCGCCTGCGCGATGAGCGCATCGAACTCGTTCCGGTAAAGCGAAACCTCATCCCAGCAGAGTGTCTCTGACTCACCTCTCACCCAGAAGGTATCGTTGAGCGACAGCGCATGCGTCACACGCAGAAAGCCCTCCAGACCGACACAGCCGTACTGCTCGAGAAGCTGCTCCATATGTTTGCGGCGTTTGGGCGCTCTGCGCTTTTCAAGCCATGCCGTGAGCGATTGCAGGCCGATTGGCCGCATGTCGGTATACCACTCACGAAGAACGGCACTCTCTTCGCCAAATTCGTCCTGCACGCAGGAGAACAGCGCATACGGCACATCCTTATTCATCAAGATATACTCTGTCGCGTTCCTCACCTCTGCACCTTCTCAAACACCCGTTTCGCCACGCTCTCGCACTCCTCGAGCGTGCACCGGAACGAGCGGGTGCCGAAGGACGCGCGGAACGTCTCGTAAAGTATGCTGCCGAGCGCTGCCGCGTCCGTATGCGGCTCGAGCCGCCCTCCGATCGACTGGATTTCCTCCGTATATTCGTTGCAGTCCCCGAACTTCATCGGATTCCACACGCGGATTTCATCAATAAGTGCCTTCGCAAGCTGTAAAAGATATTCCTTGCCTGCCTTGCGGCGCGCCTCATCCGCGATTGCGGCCACGCCTTCGACCGCCTGCGTGTGCGTCTGGTCGAGCAGGTGCGTGTAGATCTTCTGCGTGGTGGCCGGTGTGGAATGTCCGAGCGCCTTGCCGATATTATACGCCGGAATGCCCGCCTGATTGGACAGCGACGCGAATGTATGCCGCAGCTCATGCAGTACGATCTTCGGCAGATCGTTATCCGCAAGGAACTTGCCGAACAGCTCAGACAGATAATTCGGCCGGAACGGCCTGCCGTCCTCCATCACGACCACATAATCGTTATCGTCATAGGCATTCTTATATTCTGCCCTGCACGCCTGCTGATGCTCCCTCGCCGCCTTCAGCATATCGCACAGCGTATCCGGCAGATAAAGCGTGCGTGTCGAGGACGCCGTTTTCGTGCCCTTCTCAATTTCCTTTTTACCCGCCTGCGTGCGCGTATTCTCAATCGTGATGGTCTGGTGTTCAAGGTCAACATCGCTCCACCGCAGTCCGCACAGCTCACCGCGGCGCAGTCCGAGATACGCGCAGATAAACACCGGCAGCTCGAGCCGCGTTCCGACAGCCTTGTCGAGCAGAATGCCAAGCTGTTCGGGCGTGTAGAACTTCGCCTCGCGTTGACGCTTTTTCGGCGGCGACACCGCACGCATCGGATTTTTCGTGATGTACTCCTGCCGCTCCGCCGCGTTCAGCGTGTTCGTCAGCAGATTATGATGCTTGATGACCGTATTCGGCGACAGCTCCTTCTCGCTCATCAGCCAGGTGTAATACTGCTGAATATCGCGTGCCGTCAGCTTTTGCAGCCGGATTTCGCCAAGCTGCGGCTTGAGGTAATTCTCGATCATGCCGCGGTAGCCGTATGCGGTCGTCTCCTCGATCTGCGGCAGGATGATGTCCTTGTACCAGTAGTCAAGCCACTGCGCGAATGTGTACTCGCTCGGCATAATCTGCGTTCCTTTGTCCATCTTGACCTTGTGCTCATTGAATGCACGGGTCGCGTCGCGTTTTGTGTCAAACGTCCGGTACTTGCGGACACGATTTCCCTCGCGGTCAATGCCGTAGTCAAAGCACACGCGGTACTTGTCGCCGCGCTGCGTAATGCTGCCGTATGCCATGCTCCTCACCTCTGTGGCTTAACGATACCACGGAATTTTGCGGCTGTCAATGGCTACAAATGGCTACAACGCAAAATCGCATTCTCAGAAAAGTTATAATTTATCATGGATAAACACAAAACCGACGGTCTAAACCGTCGGTTTTGTGTTAGTTTTGGTGGAGCCGAGGGGAGTTGAACCCCTGTCCGAAAGCGCATCCACAAGGACTTCTCCGGGCGCAGTTTGTCGATTAAAATTCCCGCCGCGGTACGCCGGCAAACAGGCTTACCGTTTTGGTAGAGTCATGTTACATGACGGAGGCAACTCTTACCCCGTACACGTTCACCACTAATCGACGCCGGGTCTCTGGGCCGTGGTCCTCCCTGAGCCGACGGGCTAAGCCTTAATTAGGCAGCCTGAAGAGTATAATTGTTGTTGTTTAATTTATAAACAGTTGGAGCTTTTATCGCAGATCCCCGCTGCGGCCCGCTATCCCGGCTTCAACGCCCCCGTCGAACCCGTTACGGCCCCATATTCATGGGTAAGATTAACGATTACGCTCTTTCATCGCGCGGTCGATCTCGCGTTTTGCATCGCGTGCCGCGATGCTGTCGCGCTTGTCGTGCAGCTTTTTGCCCTTGCACAGACCGATCTCCAGCTTTACACGAGAGCTTTTGAAGTAGACCGCAAGCGGAATGACCGAGTAGCCGTCCTGCTTGGTCTTGCTGAACAGCTGAATGATCTCCTTCTTGTGCATGAGCAGCTTTCGCACGCGAAGCGGGTCCTTGTTGAAGATATTGCCCTTTTCGTAAGGAGAAATGTGCATGCCGCGCACAAAGATCTCGCCGTCCTTAAAGGTGCAGTAGCTGTCCTTCAGGTTGATGTGTCCCTGACGGATGGACTTTACCTCGGTGCCTGCAAGCTCAATGCCTGCCTCGTATTTTTCCTCGACAAAGTAGTCATGCCATGCTTTTTTGTTCGCAGCGACCTGCTTTGTGCCTTTTTTATCAACAGCCATGGCAAAACCTCCCTCGTATAATAAGTTAAAAGTAAATAGTTTCAGGTATCAGCAGGCTTTGAGGTGCCCGTGATACAATAGCTGTAGGACAGCAGGGTCAAGTTCTTGGACCTCCAGTTGAGCCGCAAGGC
>NZ_JACOPK010000012.1:0-63075 GCF_014288055.1 Agathobaculum hominis | reverse complement strand
TTCCTTTTGCTGATATAGCTCAGTCGGTAGAGTGCATCCTTGGTAAGGATGAGGTCACCAGTTCGAATCTGGTTATCAGCTCCATCAAAGCATCATCTTCGGATGATGCTTTTTTGTTTACCGGGAAACGGGGAAGGGGCAGCCGGAAGACTGCCCCTGAGCGCTTATTCTGGGTTTTGCTTACCCGAGCGCAACGTCCAGTATCATCATCACGAGAAAGCCGGCCATGACGCCGAGCGTACCCGAATGAGAATGCTCGCCTAAATGCGCTTCCGGGATCAGCTCCTCGACGACGACATACAGCATTGCACCGGCGGCGGCAGACAGCAGCCACGGCATGAAGGGGGTCAGCTGCGCGGAGACGAGGACGACCCCAACGCCGAAAAGCGGCTCTACGATGCCGCTCAGTGCGCCGTAGACAAAGGATTTCATACGGCTCAGGCCTTCCTGATGCAGCGGCAGTGCAACGGCGGCCCCTTCGGGGAAGTTCTGTATGCCGATGCCGAGCGCGAGCGCACCGGCCGCCGCGACCAGTCCCCTGCTGCCGCCGTGCTGTGCGGCGCGTGCAAACGACAGGCCGACGGCCATTCCTTCGGGAATATTGTGCAGAGTCACCGCGAGTACAAGCAGTGTCGTGCGTCGGAACGAGGACGGCAGTCCCTCTGCGTGCGCCGCGCCGTTGTGCAGATGCGGCAGCAGGCCGTCCAGCAGCAGCATGAGCAGGATGCCGAGGAGAAAGCCGCCTGACGCCGGAAGCCACCCGACGCCCCCGGCCTGTTCGGTCTCCTCGATCGCCGGGATGAGCAGGCTCCAGACCGATGCTGCGATCATTACTCCGGCGGCAAAGCCGAGAAAAATGCGCTGCATCAGCGCGGTCGATTGCTTTTTCATAAAAAATACCATCGCCGCACCGAGGGCCGTCATAGAGAACGTGAAGCCCGTACCGGCTGCGGCCCATAAAAGCGCCTGCTGCATCGTGTATTTCCTCCTGTGGTTAGTTTAAGCTAACTAAAGGATAGCATGAAGAAACCGTCCCTGTCAAGCGTTCTTGACAAAACTATATAATAATAGTATACTATATGCGAGAAGAGAAACGGAAATTCCATCCCTATGAAAATCGAGGTGAACTGCATGGCAAAATCGCGTGAAACCGCGCTGTATTACGATCCGGAGGGCGGAGAACGTGCGCAGCAGGTGAAGACCGTTCTGGTCTGCATGGGCGCGCGCATCAGAAACATAGCGGCGGCGGACTTCGCGCAGACGGTCGGCTTCACGCTCGGCCGCGCAGGCTTCGCGCAGAGCGCGGACACCGCGGAGGCGGCGGAGCAGCCGATGCTCGTGCTCGACGGGTTTACCTCCAAACGTCTGGACGTTCTGCTGCGCGAGCTGCGGCAGCACGGCGTGTCTGTGCCGTACAAGGCGATCGTGACCGAGCACAATCTCCCGTGGACGCTGCGTGCGCTGTACGACGAGCTGGTGCGCGAGCATGAGGCGATGCACGGATGATCGAATATGTCATTCCGGATTTCAATATCGACCAGATCGCGCGTTCCGGTCAGTGCTTTCGCTTTCGACGCGAGGAAGAAGGGCGTTATTCGCTGATCGCCGGCGGAAAATGGCTGGACATCGAGCAGAACGGCGAAACCGTTCGCTTTTCCTGCACAGAAAACGAATTTGAGGGGTTCTGGCGCGATTACTTTGATCTGAATGCCGATTACGGGCGCTATAAATCAAAGGTCGCAAAGCGGGATGCCTATCTGCGTGCGGCGGTCGAAACGGGGAGCGGCCTGCGCATCCTGCGGCAGGAGCTGTGGGAAACGATCATCTGCTTCATCATTTCGCAGCAGAACAACATTCCCCGCATCACGAAGTGCGTGGACGGACTGTGTACGCTGTTCGGAGAGGCAAGGCAGCGCGCAAACGGCGAGGTCTATCATGCCTTTCCGACGGCGGAGCGCCTCGCGCAGTGCACGCCCGAGGAGCTGTCGCCAATCCGGCTCGGCTATCGCGCGAAATACATCTGCGCGACGGCGCGGCAAGTCGCATCGGGCGCGGTCGATCTGGAAAAGGTCGCTTGCATGAAGTACGCAGACGCGAAAAACGAGCTGCTGCGGCTGACCGGCGTGGGAATCAAGGTCGCGGAGTGCATCTGCCTGTTTGGCCTGCACCATATCGACGCCTTTCCCATCGACACGCATATCCGGCAGATGCTCGACGCACACTATCCGAAAGGCTTTCCGCTGACGCGGTACAGGGGCTTTGCGGGCGTCATGCAGCAGTATGCGTTCTTTTTCGAGCTGGAAACGCAAAATAATAGATAAAAAACCAAAGGAGTTGTTTCTTATGGCAGTCATTACGATCACGAAGGATAATTTCAAGAGCGAGGTTCTCGAGTCTGACAAGCCGGTCCTGCTCGATTTCTGGGCAACCTGGTGCGGTCCGTGCCGCATGGTCTCTCCGATCGTGGACGAGATCTCGGAGGAGCGCCGCGACATCAAGGTCGGCAAGATCAACGTGGACGAGCAGATGGAGCTGGCGCAGCAGTTCCGCATCGTCTCCATCCCGACGCTTGTCGTGATGAAGGACGGTCAGATCGCGAACAAGGCGGTCGGCGCGATGCCGAAGGAAGACATTCTGGCGCTTCTGTAAAAAAATTCGAAGATCTTGGGCAGGGAAACCAGACGGATTCCCTGCCCAGTCTGTTGATAAGGTTTATTTTCACACAAAGAAGCAATCGCGCGGCAGTCAAAGGGCAGAGACTTTTGCCGGACCGGTCGATTTTTCACGATTTATATGCTATAATAGATTTATCTGACCGAAAGAGAGGGATGGCTTTGTCCTCCAAAAATACCATGACACGGGATGCGATGATGTTCCTGCCGGCGAAGGTCGTCGAGGGTCTGCTCGTCATAGCCTGCTCGTCGCTCTATACGCACATCTTCGTCGAGGGTGCTGTCACCGGCTTCAACCTGACCAACACGACCGTGCAGCTGATCTACCTCATCCTTGCCGGCTGGATGGCGAATTCCGCGACGCGCTATGTCGGCGAGGAATACCGCGCGGACAGCGGGCGCGGCCTGTTTTCGACCGTTTCGACCATTTATCTGGGACTGTGCGTGATCGTCGCGGCAGGCTGCGGCATCACGGCAGTTGTAACGGGCAACACGCTTTACTGGGGCGGCGCGCTGATGTTCTGCTCGTATACCGCGTTTCAGGTGCTGAACGCCGCGCTCATTCAGCTCGGCCGCGTCAAGGCGTCGATTTTCTGGTCGCTGACCTCGGCCTCGCTCAAGCTCGCGGTCGCGTTCGCGCTCGTCGGCGGCAAGTCGAATTACCCTTCTGCGTTCCCGGCGATCTTCGCGAACACAATCGCGGACGGCGTAGCGGCCGTCGGCGCAGTATTCGCGCTCGGCCTTCCGGCCATTGTCCGCCTGCGCTGTTTCTCCAGACCGCTGCTCAGCCGCTTCCTCAAGTACGGCGTTCCGCTGATGGGCGTTTCGATCTCGGTCGCGCTGCTCAACCAGATCGACAAATATCTCGTGGTCGGCTTTTACGGCGACGTGCTGTACGCCTACTATTCGACCAACAACTCGATCGCGAGCGGCCTGTTCACCATGATCTCGGTCGGCATCATGCGCGGCGTTTATCCGGCGGTGCTCCGCGCGTGGCGCGACGGCGGAAAGGCGGCCGCCAAGCCGCTGCTCGATCAGGGCGTTCGCCTGTACCTGCTCATCGCCGTCCCGGCGGTCGCCGGTCTGACCGCAGTCTCGCTCCCGATGTCGCGCTTTCTGTTCGCGAAGGGCTATGAGGCCGGCGCGCCTGTCATCGCCTACACGGCGCTCGCCATGCTGTTCATGGGTCTGACCGAGTACGCGAACAAGGCCTACGAGCTCGAGCAGGCGACCGTGCACGTATTGCAGAACAGCGCCATCGCGGCCTGCATCAAGGTCGTCAGCAGCATCGTGCTGCTCAAGGCGCTCGGCTTTACGGGCGGCGCGCTCGGCTCGATCGTAGCCTTCGCGTCCTATTTCTTTATCACCTGTGTGCGCGTCCGTTCGCGCTTCCTGTTCCGCGTGCCGACGCTCTCGGTCGTGCGCATCATCGTTTCCGCAGCGCTCTGCGGCGCGGCGGCCTATGGGTGCACGCTGCTGCCGCTCGGCAATCTCCTGCGGCTCGCGCTCGCCTGCGTGGTCGGTGCGGCGGTCTACGCCGTGTGCATCATCGCCTCCGGCGAGGGCAGGGAAGAGGTGCAGGCTGTCCTGCGCCGCATCAGAAAATAAAGAAAAAACACCTTCCGAAACGGCTGAGACCGTCGCGGAAGGTGTTTTTTACTGTTTACTTGTTTCTCTGCCAGGTGCCCGGCGTGAACAGCAGGAGCATGGGGAACAGCTCCAGACGGCCGGCGAGCATATCGAAGATGAGCACGCACTTGCTCAGCGGCGGGAAAAAGCCGAAGTTGCAGGTCGGGCCGCACAGCGAAAGACCCGGGCCGACGTTGTTGAGCGTGGTCGCGACCGAGGTGAAGCAGGTCACGAGATCCTCACAGTTCAGCGATATAATGAGCAGCGAGAGGATGAAGATGAACGCATAGGCAACGACGAACACATTGATCGAGCGCATGACCTCATGCGGGACGCGCTGACCGTCCATCTTGTTGACGCGCACGAGACGCGGATGGATGAGGCACATCAGCTCCTTCTTGACGCTCTTTCCGAGCAGCAGGATGCGCGAGCATTTTATGCCGCCGCCGGTCGAACCGGCGCACGCGCCGATGAACATCAGCAGCACGAGCAGGGCACGGCTGAACGTCGGCCACTGGTCGAAATCCACGGTCGAAAAACCGGTCGTTGTGATGATGGACGCGACCTGGAACAGGGCGTGATGGAAGCTCTCGCGCAGCGAGCCGAACATCGGCCGCACGTTAAAGGCGATGAGCCCGGCGAACACGAAAATGACGCCGAGATAGACGCGGATCTCCTCGATGCGGAACGCCTGACGGAATTTGCGCGTGAGGATGAGAAAATAGGCGCTGAAATTGATGCCGAACAGGATCATAAAGACCGTGATGACGTTCTGGAGGTACGCGCTGTTGTAGTGCGCGATGGAATCGTTCCAGTTGCCGAAGCCGCCCGTACCGGCCGTGCCGAGCGAGACGCAGATCGCGTCGAAGAGCGGCATGCCGCCGATGAGCAGCAGGATCATCTGGAGCACGGTCAGACCGAAGTAGATCGCGTACAGGATGGTCGCGGTGTCGCGCATATGCGGCGACATCTTGGAGACCGAGGGACCGGGGCTTTCCGCACGCATGAGGAAGATGGTCTGTCCGCCCGCGAGCGGGAGCACGATCAGCATGAACACGAGCACGCCCATGCCGCCGACCCAGTGCGTCAGGCAGCGCCAGAGCATGGAGGCGTGGCTGAGCGCCTCGACGTCGCCGAGGATGGTTGCGCCGGTCGTGGTGAAGCCGGAAACCGTCTCGAAGAGCGCGTCGATGAAAAACGGGATCTCGCGGCTCAGGACAAACGGCAGCGCACCGATGACCGCGAGGATGAGCCAGCACAGCGCGACCGTCACATAGCCCTCACGGGCGTAGAAGCGGGTGTTCTTCGGCTTTCTGTGGCACAGGAGCGCCGCGCCGGCGAGACTGATGGCGGCCGCGATCAGATAAGCCGGAAGCTCTGGTTCGCCGTAGATGACGGCGGTCAGCGCCGGGAGGAGCAGAAAGATCGACTCGATACCGAGCATCCAGCCGATCAGGTAGCGAACGATGACAAAATTCATTTACCGTGCCTCCTGCGGCAGGAAAATATCCTGCAGATCGTTCATGCCCTGACGGGTAGAGACGACGATAACGGTGTCGCCCTCCTGAAGCTCGTCGCGGCCGCGCGGGATGATGCGGCGGCCCTTGCGGTTGATGCAGCACAGCAGCACATCCGGGCGGATGGGCATATCCTGAAGCGGAACGCCGGTCAGATGGTGCGCCGCGACACGGAATTCGAGCGCCTCCGCGCCGCCGAGCTGATGGAGCGTCTCGACGTTCGAGCCCATGGAGTTCTGCATGGCGCGGGTGTACTGGCCGATGAGCTCGGCGGTGGTCTGCTTGGGTCGGATGATCGTGCCGATGGGCAGATGGGAGATGACCTCCTCGAAGTTCACGCGGTTGACCTTGGTGAACAGACGAGCCTTAGAGTGACGTCCGGCGTGCATGGAGAGCAGGATGTTCTCCTCGTCCATGCCGGTGAGGGACACGAACGCGCCGCAGGAGGACAGACCCTCCTCGTCGAGCAGCTCGCGGTCGGTGCCGTCGCCGTGGATAACGGTTGCCGCAGGCAGCTTTTCCGACAGAAATTCACAACGTTCCAGACGGTTTTCGATGATCTTGACCGAAATGCCGGAATCGAGCAGGATCTTCGCGAGGAAAAAGGCGATCTTGCCGCCGCCGACGAGCATGGCGGTCTTGATCGGCATACTCGGCACGCCGACCTGGTCGAAAAAGAACTTCTGCTCCTTCGGCGGGATGATGACCGTGACGTCGTCGCCGGTGTGCAGGATAAAGTCGCCCTTGGGGATGTAGGTCGTTTCGCCGCGGCGGACCATGCACAGCAGTACATTGGTGCGCAGAAGGGGATTGACCTCGCAGACCGCCATGCCGTCCAGACGGGACTCGGCCGGAATGCGGATGTCGAGCAGCTCGATGCGTCCGCGCGCGAACGTGCTGACGCCGATCGCAGACGGAAAACGCATCAGACGGGAAACGACGCGGGCGGTCGAAAGCTCGGGATTGATCGCCATGGAAATACCGAGCTCGTCGCGGATAAAGCCGAGATCGGCCACATACTGCGGATCACGCACGCGCGCGATCGCATGGCAGCCGGAAGCCTTTCGGGCGGTCAGGCAGGAGAGAAGGTTGATCTCGTCGTGTGCCGTGACCGCGATGACGAGGTCGGTGTCCTGCACGCCCGCCTCGAGCAGAACCTGATAGCTTGTGCCGCTGCCGGCAACAGCCGTGAGGTCGAGACGGTTGGTCAGCTTCTCCAGACGCCGTTCGGACAGGTCGATGAGCGTCAGCTCATGACCCTCTGCGGAGAGCTGCTCCGCCAGTGCGGAGCCTACCTTGCCGCAGCCTACAATTATGATGCGCATACTGCGCCTCCGATCTTATATACTGAGCGGCGGAGCGCTCCGATAAAGCGTCCGTCGCCTGCCGGGCGAATACCTCGCCCATGTTACTATTGGATTATAGCCTTTCGGCGCAGAAAAAGCAATATGCAGAGCACAGTTCTGGAAACATTTTAACGAAATACAGATATTTTCCCCGATTTATCCGAAAAAATACAGAAAGAAAAGGCTCACCGAAGTGAGCCTTTGAGACTGGCGGAACCGTGCAGATTTCGAGTGGAATTTTATTCGCAGCCGCCGCAGCTGTCGCAGCCGCCGGTGCAGCCCTGCGCCTCGGCGGCCTCGCGCTCGGCCTTGACGCGCGCTTCATAGGCATGGAGCGAGCCCTCAGTGATGTGGCTGAGGGCGGCGATGCGCTCGTTGACCATATCCCACAGGCACATGGGCAGGTGGTCGCGGTGGCCGCGGTGGATGGTCACGCATTCGAAGCAGTTGCCGTGATGGCGGCAGGCCTCTTTGCAGGGGCAGTGGTCGCCGGACTCACGCACCTGACGCAGGAATTCCAGCTTGATTTTAAGCGCCTCGTCCTTAAAGCCCTGCTGGTCGAGCTCATTTTGCAGGATGGCAAGTTCATTTCCGTCGATTTTCATAGTTATACGCCTCATTTTCTTTCTGGCGCCGCCAGAAAGCGGAACGGCGGCGCGGTACTCTGTATTTCAAGAATAGCAGAAAAGGCAGTATCAGTCAAGGGGAAGGCCGTGTCCACGGCGGGGGCAAGAGGGGGCAAGGGCACCGTATGGTTCCCTTGCCCCCTCTTGACTCCCCCAAACCCTCCTTTGCACCGCGACTCCCTTCGGTCGCGCGGCGAAACGAGAGAAACGGGGGCTCGGTTCCGTGCGTCGGGCAGGTTTGGGGACGCTGTTAGGCCCTGAGGTTACTTTGCGTGATTGGCAGCGCTGTCAGTGCGCGGCCATCCGGTGCAGGGCGTTTGCATTGTACTGCGAAAAGCTCCGCTTCCATCAAGTGCTGATCCTTGGAGCACCAAACGCCCCTGTGGGCCCCTCGCATTTAGACGCGCGACCGAAGGGAGTCGCGTCCTAAGGAAAGGTTGGGGAGTCAAGAGGGGCAGGGAAACCTTGGTGTCCCTGCCCCTCTTGCCCCCGCCGCCGGGCGGCGGCAATGCCCGGCCTGCCCATCGGCAGCCAATCTCGCCTGCGGCGGCAGGCCGCCGGAACGGCGGAACCGTTTCCCGTCGCTGACGGGAAAGAAAGAGGCCGCGCTTGCCGCTATAGCAAGAATTTGAAAGTTTCTCCGTCTGCTCTCGGTTTTTCTGCGGAAAATCCCTCGTTCTTTTCGCAAGATTGCTCTGGTTTTTCCCCGCCGGAAGCGCTAAAATAGAGCCATAGTCAACAGAGAGAACAGGCGGCCCAAACAGCCGCGAAAAGAGAGTTTTTGGATTGAAAAGGAGAGTTTCTGCTATGAAAACTGTAAAGATTGGTTCGGTTGGCCTGGGCCGTCTGGGCCACGAGCACGCAAAGAACCTCGCAACGCAGGTTCCGGGCTGTGAGCTGGCAGCGATCTGCGACGTAGACGCAGACCGCGTCAAGGAGGTCGCCGAAGAGCTCGGCGTTCAGTACACCTACACTGACTTCGAGGAGATGTGCAGGAACCCGGAGCTCGACGCGATCGTCATCGTTTCCCCGTCCTTCCTGCACTGCCAGCAGATCGAGATCGCCATGAACAACGGCAAGCACGTTTTCTGCGAGAAGCCGCTTGGCACCGACGTAGAGCAGTGCAAGGCTGCGGAAAAGGTCATCGAGGCACACCCCGATCTGATCTTCCAGCTGGGCTTTATGCGCCGCTTCGACAAGTCCTATGCTGAGGCAAAGCGCAAGATCGACAACGGCGACATCGGCAAGGTCGTTCTGGTCCGTTCCTACACGCAGGACCCGCGCAGCACCATCGAGTCTACCCTCAAGTTCGCACCGCACTCCGGCGGTCAGTACCTCGATATGTGCGTACATGACATCGACCTCATCCGCTGGTTCACCGGCTCCAACGTCAAGAACGTCTGGGCGATCGGCGGCGTATTCGAGTTCGACCTGTACAAGGAGCTGAACGATGCCGACAACGCAGCCGCTACCATCCAGATGGAGAACGGCGCAATGGGCTTCATGTTCACCAACCGCACCCATGCGGCAGGCTCGAACGTCGAGACCGAGATCATCGGCACGCACGGCACGCTGCGCATCGCGAACGTCGGCGCAAAGAACCTGCTGAACATCGTCGACGAGCACGGATCCCGCGAGGAATACTATCCGGACTTCATGAGCCGCTGGCACGAGGCCTTCGTGGCCGAGATGGTTGCCTTCACCGGCCATGTCCGCGACAACACCAAGCCGGCTGACCTCACCGTTTATGACGGCACCGCAGTCTCCGAGGCTGCTTACCGCTGCAAGGAGTCCTTCGAGACCGGCAAGATGCTGCCGATCCGTTAA
Organism: Agathobaculum hominis; assembly: GCF_014288055.1. Taxonomy (NCBI): domain Bacteria; kingdom Bacillati; phylum Bacillota; class Clostridia; order Eubacteriales; family Butyricicoccaceae; genus Agathobaculum; species Agathobaculum hominis. Next base: position 53,458 of record NZ_JACOPK010000012.1, on the reverse strand, counting down.
CAAGTGAAGCAGAAGCGCCCGCTCTATCCGGTTTACGGAACGAGCGGGCGCTTTTTGGGGTCGATCATGGAAAAAAGGCAGAAAAAAACCCCGAAACCGTAAGGTTTCGGGGCAATGTGGCAGCCGAAGAAGGATTCGAACCCTCACAAACAGAGTCAGAGTCTGTCGTGCTACCTTTACACAATTCGGCTTTGTCCTGTGCGACTTTAACAGTATATAATATTCAGAGAGAATTGTCAAGCGAAAAATGCAAAAAAATATGGAAAGATTTTTTGCTGCAAATCTATTGACAAGTCCCGCGCTTTCGCGATATAATATGTAAGCTGATTGTGATAAAATTCATGTCGGCAATGTACCAGCATATTTCAACATTCCTCAATAGCTCAGTTGGTAGAGCATGCGGCTGTTAACCGCAGGGTCGTTGGTTCGAGTCCAACTTGAGGAGCCACACAGGGGTATAGCTCAGCTGGTAGAGCATCGGTCTCCAAAACCGAGTGCCGTGGGTTCGATCCCTACTGCCCCTGCCAATGCTGATATAGCTCAGTAGGTAGAGTGCATCCTTGGTAAGGATGAGGTCACCAGTTCGAATCTGGTTATCAGCTCCAAAGAGAACCGCTTTGAAAAGAGCGGTTCTTTTTTTGTAAAAAATCCTGTCTCGGGGGGAGAGATACGAATGAAACTGCGAAATTCCCTGCTTCTGCTGATCACAGCGACCATCTGGGGCACGGCGTTCGTGGCGCAGAGCGTCGGCATGGACTATGTCGGGCCGATGACCTACGTCTGCGCGCGAAGCATCATCGGAATGATCGTGCTGCTGCCTGTGATCGCGGTGCTGAACCGGGTCGGGCCGCCGCGCGCGGCTGAAACGCCGGAGGAACGCCGGAAGGGACGGAAAACGCTTGTCATCGGTGGCGTCTGCTGCGGCGCCGTCCTGTGTATCGCAAGCTGTACGCAGCAGCTCACGCTGCTGCACACCACGGTCGGCAAGGCAGGTTTTATGACCGCGTGCTATATTCTGGTCGTGCCGCTGATCGGCCTGCTGTTCGGCCGCCGCTGCGGCCTCAAGCACTGGTGCAGCGTCGCGATCGCGCTGGCCGGCCTGTACTTCCTGTGCATGACGGGCGGCGGCTTCAGCCTCGATCTGGGCACGCTGCTCGGTCTCTGCTGCGCGTTCCTGTTCTCCTGCCACATTCTCGTCATCGACTATTTTTCGACCAGAGTGAACGGCGTAAAAATGTCCTGCATCCAGTTTTTCACCTGCGCGGTCCTCGCGGGCATCGGCATGCTGCTCTTTGAACAGCCGACGTGGGCGAATATTCTCGCTGCGTGGAAGCCCATCCTGTATGCGGGCGCGATGTCCTCGGGCGTGGCGTACACGTTCCAGATCATCGGCCAGAAGGGACTGCGTCCGACGATCGCAAGCCTTATCATGAGCCTGGAATCGGTTATCTCGGCCATCTCCGGCTGGCTGCTGCTCGATCAGGCGCTGTCGGCGCGCGAGATCTTCGGCTGCGTGCTGATGTTCGGCGCGATCGTGCTCGCGCAGCTGCCGGAAAAGCGCAGGGCGCAGGCGTGATTATATAATAATATGGTTTGTCAATAAAGCTGCATTTGCATAAAAACAGCAGCCGCGCGATAGCGCGCATCAAACAGCAATCACGAAGTGATTGTATAAAAACCGGGGACATGCGCCTCGGTTTTTATACTTTAAGGGGGAGAAAGTTTCCGAATGGGAACTTTCGGACGACTTGTGTTCTGCGTTCGTCAGAACACAGATTGCCGGAAAAACTGTAGTTTTTCGACAGTCTCAGGGGATGCCTTCGGGCATCCTTTTTGCATTGCGTACAGTTCGAAAAATTTCTGCAAATTCTTCTTGACTTTCGCGGTCTCATCATGTAGAATAAATACGTTCGATGTAAAGGCGTAGAACTTTACACTGTCAAGGAGGCCCGCCGATGAAAGGCAAACCGCTCGAAATGAGCCTGCTGTTCGACTTTTACGGCGAGACGCTCACGGAAAAGCAGCGCGAGCTGTTCGACCTGTACTATAACGAAGATCTGTCTCTCGCGGAGATCGCGGAGCACGCGGGCATCACCCGTCAGGGTGTGCGCGACAGCATCAAGCGCGCGGAACACGCGCTCGGCGAGATGGAGAGCAAGCTCGGACTGGTCGCCCGTTACGGCGACACCGAACGCTGCGCCGGAGAGCTTCGGGAAGAGGTCAGCCGCCTGCGAGCCCTTAACACCGACACACTGCACAGCCCGGAGGCGGAGGCCATCGCCGACCGCATGACCGCGCTGCTCGACCAGCTCAGGCAGGAGGCTTAATATGGCATTTGAAGGTCTTACCGAAAAAATTTCATCTGCGTTTAAGCATCTGCGAAGCAAAGGCCGTCTGACCGAGTCCGACATCAAGGAGGCTATGCGTGAGATCCGCATGGCGCTGCTCGAGGCGGACGTCAACTTCAAGGTCGCGAAGGATTTCATCAAGGCCGTCACCGAAAAGGCGACCGATGCCGAGATCCTGGAAAGCCTTTCGCCCTCTCAGCAGGTCATTAAAATCGTAAACGAGGAACTGGTTGCCCTGCTCGGCGGCCAGACCACCCGTCTTACCATATCCCCGAACCCGCCGACCATTGTCATGATGGTAGGTCTGCAGGGTGCGGGCAAAACGACAAACTGCGCAAAGCTTGCCGCTCTGCTCCGGAAACAGCAGCAGAGACGTCCGCTGCTCGTCGCCTGTGACGTTTACCGTCCGGCCGCGATCGAACAGCTGAAGGTAGTCGGCAGGCAGCTGAATATCCCCGTTTTTGACGAGGGACAGGGCGACCCGGTCGAGATCGCGAAGCACGGCATCGACTACGCCCGCCGAAACGGCTACGACCTTGTCTTTCTCGATACCGCAGGCCGCCTGCATATCGACGAAAAGCTGATGGACGAGCTGAAAAACATCAAGGCCACGGTCAAGCCGACCGAGATCATCCTCGTCGTTGACGCGATGACCGGTCAGGACGCCGTAACGGTCGCACAGACCTTTGACGAAGCCCTCGGCATCGACGGCGTGCTCATGTCCAAGATGGACGGCGACGCACGCGGCGGCGCGGCGCTTTCGGTCAAGGCCGTTACCGGCAAGCCGATCAAGTTCATCGGTACGGGCGAGAAGCTCGGCGACATCGAGCCGTTCCACCCCGACCGCATGGCAAGCCGCATCCTTGGCATGGGCGACGTACTGACGCTGATCGAAAAGGCACAGGAGTCCTTCGACCAGAAGCAGGCCGCCGAGACCGCCAAAAAGATGATGGCCGGCAAGCTGACGCTGACCGATTTTTACGACCAGCTTCAGAAAATGAAGAACATGGGCTCGATGGAAGAGATGCTCGGCATGCTGCCGGGCGTGGATGCAAAAGCCCTCGCCGGCGCGAAGATCGACGAAAAGCAGATGGCGCACACCGAAGCCATCATCCAGTCTATGACCCCGAAGGAGAGGGACAACCCCTCCATCATCAACTTTTCCCGCAAGAAGCGCATCGCAGCCGGCTGCGGCCTTTCGGTCGAGCAGGTCAACAAGCTGCTCAAGCAGTTCGAGGCCATGCAGAAGATGACCAAGCAGCTGACGAGCCTGGCCAAGAGCAAGGGCAAAAAGCGCCGCGGCTTCCCGGGACTCGGCAACCTCAAGCTGCCGTTCTGATTTGCTATTGTTTGTAAATTTCAATTTACAATAGATAAGTTTTAATACAGGAGGTGAAAATTTCATGGTAAAGATCAGACTGCGCCGCATGGGCGCTAAGAAGGCTCCGTTCTACCGCATCGTTGTCGCTGACTCTCGTTACCCGCGTGACGGCCGTTTCATCGAGGAGATCGGCACTTACAACCCGCTGACCAACCCGTCCACCGTTAACGTTGACGCTGACCGCGCTCAGGAGTGGATCAAGAAGGGTGCACAGCCGACCGATACTGTTCGCGGCATTCTGAAGAAGGCTGGCGTGCTGAATTGAGTGAGGTTGTCGAAATGAAAGAGTTATTGACTTATATCGTCAAAAATCTGGTTTCCGAGCCGGATGCGATTGCCATCACTGAGGAGATCGACGGCGACAACGTCACGTTTTCCCTGCGCGTAGCGCCCGGTGACATGGGCCGAGTGATCGGTCGTCACGGCCGCATCGCCAAGGAAATCCGCACACTCATGAAAGCGGCAGGCAATCGCGAAAACAAGCGCGTGACAGTCGATATTCTCGACTGAGCCTGCGCTCCTCGCGCCGAAGCGTCCTCTGCGACACTTCAACCTGAAATGAGATGCCGGTGCGCTGCATCGGCCCCTTGAAATCGCCGCTCAGCGGCGATTTATTTTTTAGACAACAAAAAACGAGAGTACAAAGGCTGTACTCTCGTTTTTTGTTCTGTTATTTCCGGAGGAATTTCACCGCGCTCATAGCGGCCTGCGCGCCGTCCGAGACCGCCTTTGCGATCTGGAGCAGGCCGCCGGTGCAGTCTCCTGCGGCGAACAGCCCGGGCACGGCGGTCGAGCCGTCGGCATTCGCCCTGATATGCGTGCCGTCGAGCGGCGCGCCGAGCTTTCGCGCGAAATCCGTGCTGCCTGCGGTGCCGAGCGCGACGAACACGCCGTCGAGCGGCAGCGTCTCACCGTCCGCGAAAACCACGCGCTCGACCGTTTCTCCGCCCTCGACGGCGGAGACCGGCCGGGTATCGACCGCAAGGCCGTCCGGAAGGTTCTCAGGTGCGCTCTGGCCGTTCGTCAGGAGCGTGACCGAGCCTGCGACCGGAAGCAGCACACGCGCCTCCTCGAGGGCGTATTCGCCTTGCCCGAGCACGGCGGCCGCCTTGCCGCGATAGAAAAACGCATCGCAGACCGCGCAGTAGCTCACGCCGCGTCCTTCGAACGTGCGGATGCCCGTAATAGCGGGGACAGCGCGCGGAGAGCCGGTCGCGAGCAGCACCGCGTCCGCATGGCGCTCGCCGCCGGTCGTCTTGACCGCAAAGCCGCGGTCGGCGTACTCGATTCCCGTGACCTCGGTGCGGTGCAGCCGCGCACCAAGACGGTCGGCCTGCGCCTGTCCGCGCGCGAGCAGCTCGGCCCCCGGGATCACATCGGGGAAGCCGAAATAGTTCTCGATCCTGTCGGCCTTTCCGAGCGCGCCATCATCCTTGTACAGCACATGAACGTCAAGACCTGCGCGCACCGCATAGATCGCGGCGCTGAGTCCGGCGGGACCGCCGCCGATGATAACCAGTGTGGGCATGGTGCCTCCTTTACTTTTCGGTACCCTCGATGAACTCCTGCTGATAAGCCTGTTGGAGGTGCTCCAGCAGCTCGGACGCCTTGCCGCCGACCGGCTTGCCGTCTACCTCGCAGACGCGGATGCAGTGCGAGCCGGTGGACAGGATCATGATCTCGTCTGCGGTCAGCAGCTCGTCCACCGTGAACGGCGCTACGCGGGACGGAATGCCCAGCTTGTCGCACAGGTCGAGGAAGTGCTTGCGCGTGATGCTTGGGAGGATAAGCTCGTCCGCCGGGGGCGTGCAGAACACGCCGTCGCGGATGATGGCGAGGCTGGAATGCGCGCCTTCGGTGACGCGGTCGCCGCGGTGGAACACGACCTCGTCGCAGCCTGCTTCGACCGCGCGCTGCATTGCCATGCAGTTGGGGATGAGGTTGAGGGTCTTGATGTTGCAGTGCAGGAAACGGGTGTCCTCGACCGTGATGAGCTTGTAGGGATGGTCGTGACGGTCGAGAGGGCAGGCCTCCGCGAACGCCATCAGCGTCGCCTTTGCGCCGGCCGGGAAGGCGTGCTTGCGGTGCGCTGCGGCGCGCGTGGACTGCCAGTACAGCATGTGCGGCGCGTCGCTGTCCAGACGGCTGACCAGATCGTTCAGCGTTGCGGCGAGCTCGCTGCGCTCCATCGGCGGCTCGATGCGCAGCAGTCTGAGGCTGTTATAGAAGCGGTCGAGATGATCGTCGAGCGCAAAGATCTTCTTGTTTCGGACCATGGCGGCGTCGTAAACGCCGTCGCCGAAATACAGACCGCGGTCGGTGATCGGCGCCTGAACCTCGTCGATGCGGCCGATTTTTCCGTTGTAGTATGCAATATCCTTCATTGGAATATGCCTCCTTTAATAAAAATTCCGATTTTTATTCAGTTCCAGTATAGCGTTTTTCGACGGGGTTTGCAAGTAGCAGACAAACGCGGTATAATAATGACAGGCAGCTGCAATCACTCTGTCAATCCGAATCTGCGGAGGTATCGCCATGGTTATTCTCGCGATCATATGTACAATCCTGGGCGGAGTCCTTGGGGCATTTCTCGAGCCGGTTTCCTTTTCTGTTTCTATTCCGATTGCGATTATGGGCGGCTTTATTCTAAAAGCCATCAAGGATAAACAGGAATGATAACCTTCCCGTTTACGCAGCGTAAAACCAAGTATCATTTCAGAAAGGTCTGATTTTTTGTCCGGAACACTTCTTCATATCTGCTGTGCGCCCTGCTCGATCGCGTGCATCGACACGCTGCGGCAGGAGGGCATCGAGCCGGTGGGTTTCTGGTATAATCCGAACATCCATCCGATGAAAGAGTACAAAATGCGCAAGAATACGCTTGTTGAGTACGCGAAAAGCATTGATCTCAAGCTGGAGATCGAAAACGAGTACGGCCTGCGCAGGTTTATTGAAGCGGTCTACCCGAACTGGGACAACCGCTGTGCGACCTGCTACGCGCTTCGCTTCGAGGAGACGGCTCGCTATGCCGCCGAGCACGGCTATGACCAGTTCACTTCGACGCTGTTCGTCAGTCCGTATCAGAATCATGAGCTGATGCGTCAGATCTGCGAGCAGATGGCCGAAAAGTACGGCGTCAAGTATCTGCACCGTGATTTTTCGCCCCGTTTCCGCGAGGGACAGGACAAGGCGCGCGAGCTGGGACTGTATATGCAGAACTACTGCGGCTGCGTTTTCTCCGAGGAGGACCGCTATCGCAAGCGCAAAAAGAAAAAACAGCCGGCCGACGCGCAGGCGTAAGATGAAAACCGGGGCGTTCCCGGCCAAACCGACCGAAATGCCCCGGAATAACTGCTTTACAAATCCACGAAAGACTGGTATACTATATCATGTACTCGCGCCCGTAGCTCAGCTGGATAGAGCGTTGGACTCCGACTCCAAAGGCCATGCGTTCGAATCGCACCGGGCGTACCACTTTGAACCGCTTGTTTCGTTGAAATGAGCGGTTTTTTGTTATCTTTTCGAGCGTTACTTTAGCGAAATAAAATCAAGGCTACTGTGCAGGCTACTACGTGGCAGCCTGAACAGTAAAAAAGAGCGGCAATGCCGCTCTTTTCGTTTATTGATTATTTGCCTTGTTGATTATTATCTGTCGGCTTGTACTGGCGCAGCATAACGTCAGCGATGCACTCACCTGCCTGCACGCGAGACTGCTCAATCAAGTGCGCGTAGTACATCTCGGTCGTAGCCGGACTGGAATGACCGAGCTGACGAGCAACGGTAACGACATCGGTATGGTTAGCAATCAGCACGCTGGCAACCGTATGGCGGAACGCATGCGGATTGATATGCGGCAGGTCATGCCGTTTGCTGAATTTATTAAGCCACGCGGTAATGCTGTCCGGGTGCATGACCTGTCCGTCATCCCTCGTGAACAGGAAACCTTCGTCATTCTGCCACCGATCACCGTTCAGCTTGCGCAGCTTCTCCTGCTCTATACGATATTCACGCAGCAGCGTGACAGTTTCATCCGGAATCGGGATAAAGCGCGTTTCACCGGTTTTCGGTGTTTCCTCATAAATACCGCGCGCCTTGGAATAGCGAAGATTAACCTCAATGTAAAGATAGCGCTCATCAAGGTGAACATTCTCCCACTTCAGCCCCATAATCTCGCCGCGCCGTGCACCGGTGACGATCAGCAGATGGGTAATCGTCCGCCACTTGAGCGGTTCGCTCTCGAGTGCCTGCAAAATGCGGAAGATCTCTTCCGGCTGGAAATAGTTGATCTTCTTTCGCTGAGCGCGAGGCAGCGTAGCGCGCGCCGCTGCATTGTAGGTTACGATCATTTCCTTCTCCGCCTGCGAAAGCACGGTGGAGATGAAACGATGATGCTGCAGAACGGTTTTAACCGCGAGGTGGTCGGTATTCAAGATGTACTCGAACAGCTTTTGCGGCGGTATACCCAGCGCCGCAGAAATTGCGTCTGCGGAGGACTTACGGATAACCTGTCCACGGCAGGCAGCCGTTATGGTAACAGCATTGAGGCGAGACAGCTTGGCCAGTTTGGCGCGCGAAATCTGCCGTTCGGTCAGCAGCGCGCCCAAATCAGCCTTCGAGCGTGCCTTGTCGAGCACATGCTTGGTGCAGTTCTGCAGAAGATCCATGTACAGGCGATTTAAGTGCTGCGGTCGCAGCTCGGTCAGCTTAATGTGACCAATCGCAGGGATAATGCGTTCGCACAGGTGCTTATACAGTTCAATCGTGCTGTGCTTGGTGCCGGTATGCTCCTTGAGGTCAATCACATAGGCAGCATATTCGGCAAACGTCTTGTTATTGTCCGGCTGAAACCCCAGCTTGATGCTGTTCTCAAACTCGTAGGCAATTTTCTGTGCCTCCCGCTCGGCACGCTGCTCCGACCAGTTTTCCGGCGCTTTCCAAGTCTTATAGTGACAGCGCTTGCGGTAGCGTTCATCATAGCCGCACGAAACCGTGATTTTGAAGCTCAAGCCGGATTTTGTGTGGATTTTCTTTATGCTTGGCACGTTTTTCTCTCCTTTCGTGTAGAATAATGCGGTGCGCCGCTTGGACGCACCGCAGACTATCGCTTATACCGAAATCTTTGCCGGAATGTACGACGGACGCTCATCATCCGACGAAACATGGTTGTTGCCCTCGGTCAGCAGTTTGATGACGTTCGGGTAATACAACAGCGACTTCCGGCCAATCTTAACGGCCGGCAGAATACCCTGACGGATAAATCCGCGTAGAGCATTCTCCGAAATATTGTGCCCCTCTGCGAGCAGACGGCGATGGGTTTCAGCGACGGTTGCCGTGTCGTAGAAACGACGCTGCGGAATGAATTGAATAGTATCAGACATAATACTTTCCTCACTTTCGAATTTTTGCTTGTTTTTCGAGGTTTTCCTTATTTAGGGGAACGAACCGCCCCAGTTTTGGAAACTTTGATTTGGCGGTATGGCCGTCCTTGCCGACCTCAACCAGACCATTCTCACGCAGCAGCTTGCCGGTGGCAGAATCTGTCCAAACTTTACCACTAACCGAGCTCAACAGCTCCTGCAGGCTGGCAAGTCGTATGTACGCCACTGTGTGCTTGTGCCCCTCGAAACCAGCGTATTTGTTCTTCTGAATTGCCTTCCACAGATGCGGATCATTCAGCCGTTCCGGTGCAACAAAGAGCGCCTGAAGCTTGCGGTGCTTCAATCTTTCAATAATATTGGTATTCTCTGCATTGCCGCCGTACAGGCAGCCCGCTCGGATTTCGCTGTCCTCGCAGCGCTGCACTAAGTCCCGCATCAATGCAACCGTCGGGAGAATGCCAATCAGCAGATCGTTTGGGTGCATGGCAACCATAGAAAGAAAGCAGATCGACTTGCCTTCAGAGGTTCGAGCTAAGCCAAGAACATCTTTACCATTGAGTAAGTCTGTAATTACATCCTTCTGAAACGCTTTCAGCTTCGATATACCAAAGCTATTGCATATCATCTTTTCCTGTTTGTTTGTCATAATTTTCACTCCTAAACATAGAATTTTCGTTCAAAACTGAAATTTAGAAATTTCATCTGAACTGCCTTTATTCCATTGTTGAGAGCGTAATCAAATTATAATTTCACAGAAAAAACATGATATATAATAATAATAATAATCATGGCGAATAAATGATGCTGTAAACGTGGCAATGGTCAAAAGATTGACCTTGCAAAAGTCTGAATCTCGTCCTATTCTATCAATCACACGGATAGAACGGACTTGAAAGGAGGACTTCATGCAGGCAATCAAAACAGTCGCGTTGCGGGAAGCAGAGAACACCAGCAGACGAATTCGGGAACAGACAGCGTGGTTTTATCTCCGGCATATGAACATCGACGAGGACACTTCCCCCTCCACAGCATTTCATGCACTCCTGACACGGAAAGAACGTGAATCTCTGCCCACACCGCAAGGCGAAAAAGAAAAAGAGGTACGGAGCCAGCTTTGCACTCGTTCGGCCTTGTTAGAAGCACAGCTTTATGATACGATAAACGCATACACAAAGCTTTTTATCATGAACGATGCCAGTCTGCCAGATGATCTGCGTAAAAAGCTGAATGCTGAGCTGGAGCAGTTTAATGCACAGACAACGCAGATGCTGACCGACAAATCAGCCGATTGTGTGCGCCGAAATGCGTCGGCCGATCAGATGGCTGAAGAGCTGCTTGAGGTGTTCAATAAAGCGGCGAAAAAGCTGGCCGGGGACATCGACGGAGCCTATATGCAGGCGAGCTGGTATTATCTTCTGCATCAGTTCGCTAAGGCAGGATACCGTGAATTTCGGCATGTTGTCGAACATAAAGCTGGACTTTGCGAAACCTGTCTGAGCCTGAGCGAACAAACATTTACTCTGGAGGAACTGGTACAGCAGGAGCTTTTGCCGCCGCTGCATCCCAATTGCCGCTGCGTTATCGTGCCGGTTTATGAAACCGGGATGGACGGAAATCGAACATCCGGCGGTTTCAGCTCGAAAACGACAAACTGGTATGACGGACTCCTGCAAATTCCGGCTGAGGCCAAAGCACTCCTGAACGGTTTTGTATCGGCGCAGCAGGAGCGTATCGGCCGCGGAACGCTTGGCGGATTTCTTGATTGGCTCACAATGGGCACGATCAGTGGGTTTTATGACGGCTTAAAGACACGCACCGGCGCTGTTTTCGAAAATCCATCGCTGTATAACATTGCAAACTGGCTGACTTTAGGCACTGCCGATACCGTAAAAGGTGCGGTTGCGCCGGAAAAACCGCTATCGCTTGAGCATTGGCTGGATTCGATAGGCGTTGTCTCCATTGCGCTTGGCGCATATGAATTGGCGCAGAAATATGCACCGGCAGCGATCGATGATGTTGCGGCGTTTGAAAATGCAGCGGCTCAAAACGCTGCGGAAATCAACCTGCCGGAAGATGCTCTTATTGTCCGTGATACCAAATATCTTGATGAAAGCGGTCATGTTGACTACCTTAAATACGCATTAGATGATGGATTTGTGGCAGGGACAAAGCATATAGAAACACTTGATACTGGTGTTTTAATTGACCGCTATGGCGGACCAGGCGGTGATTTTACCGCGCCGAAAGGCACACCATATAAAATGCGATCATTGCCCTATTACAAAAATCAAAATGTATATCACATTTATCGAGTAATTAAACCCATTGAAAATGTAGAAGCAGGGACAATCGCTCCGGCGTTTGGCGAACCGGGCGGCGGAATTCAATATAAATTGCCTGCACCGATTGAAAAGTTACTTGGCGAATATTTGGAGGAGGTTACTCAATGATTACAATGAACCGAAAACAGCTGCTTGCAATTTTCCGCTATCTGAAAGTACCATGCGACACTTATGACCTTGGGACAAGTATGAGAATCGAGGCCTGCTATGATGTGGAGTATACAGAGCAGGGCTGGGAAATGTGCCGCTTTGACCGCGGCAAAAAATACAGCGTTAAAATCTTTGACAACGAAACCGATGCATGTTTTGCGCTCCTTAACCATGTAATGCATATGCGTGGGCTTTCCGTAAGACTTTCCCTGAGCATCCATCAGCTTCATTCCATTCTGGTCTATCTGAAAGTGCCCGAAGACCTGTATGATTTCAGTGCCGGATATTTCGGTACGAACTGCTATTCCATGGAATGGACAGCACAGGGCTGGGAGGTATTCTTCGCCGTGAACGGCGAAAAGTGTGATGTTGCCGTCTTTGACAGCGAAACCGATGCCTGCCTCGACCTGCTGTATAAGGTGATGCACCGGTAAGGACAGCCACTCAGACCTGCAAGGTGATCCAAATGAAAAAAACACTCAAGCTCATGCCCGAATACCAATGCTATCCGCTGTGGCTGTACGATTCCGATGGCACATTAATTGACAATATTATTCCCGAAAGCCTGCAAGCCAACAAGGAATTGATGGACGCGCTGACTTCTGTACAGCAGCAGTTCGATGCGTTATACACGAATGCACCGCAGACATACCCCTACGTAGGTTTTCTCGACGAGAAATCCAAAGAACGTTTTATTCACGACTCATGGCGTGCCTACGAGCTGCTGTGCAACGCCGCACGGAACGAATACGAAGTCTTTTATGCCATTGATTATGAAGCGCTTTAAGTAAAACATCTCTGTTTCAGAAAAGGAGGCCCCGTCATGACTGCATTCACCGTAAAATACTACATGTACACCATTGGTACCGCGGATTTTCTCACGGTATTTTCCGCTGCGCTGGACAAGGCACGTGAGCTCAATGTGCCGCTGACAATCCGGGCGCTCTAATACGACTGTAGAGGTGATTGTGTCATGACCACAATGAACCAAGATCAGCTTCGTGCGATCTTCCACTATTTGAAAGTCCCTACAAGGGCTTATGACTTGGGCAATAATACGCGTCTGGACGCCTGCGCAACGATAGAACATACATCGCAGGGCTGGGAAGTATATGGCATTGAACGCAACAGCAAATATGATATTGAGGTATTCTCCAATGAAACCGATGCCTGTTATAATCTGCTTTATCGCATGACATACTATAGCGATGTTAATAAAACCCTGCCGAAATTAACTATCCATCAGCTGCATTCTATTCTGGTCTATCTGAAAGTTCCCGAAGAATTGTATGATTTCAGCGCCGGATATTTCGGTACGAATTGCTATTCCATGGAATGGACCGAACAGGGCTGGGAGGTATTCTTCGCCGTGAACGGTGAAAAGCACGATGTCACTGTCTTCGACAACGAAACCGACGCCTGCCTTGACCTGCTGTATAAGGTGATGCACCGGTAAACACCTTGCGCAGCAGCAACAGATTGGGTATAATAAAAGCAGATATCTGGCACAGCAGGAGAGCTAACTATGGCAGAAAGTTTTACCACTCGGCTTACCCAGCGTCTTCAAATCGAGCAGAAGAAAAATGACCACGGCGGCGTATACGCGTTCGCACAGAGAACGCTCGCCTACCATTCCAACCGAATTGAAGGCAGTACATTAACGGAAAAGCAGACGGCATCTCTGTTCGATACCGGCACCTTGACTTCGGAAGATGCGCTGATTCGCGCAAAAGACGTGGAGGAAATGACCGGTCACTTCCTGATGTTCAATGAAATGCTGAAAACCTATCAAGAGCCGCTTTCGCATGAACTGATTAAACGATATCATTACAAGCTGAAAAGCGGCGTATTTGAAGATATTGCAAACGGTTATCCGATCGGAGAATACAAGAATCGCCGGAATATCGTATCGGATATTACAACTGCGCTGCCGGAGGATGTCCACGCACGCATGACGACACTTCTGGACGAATACAATGCAGCAGACAAACATGATCTGCACGGATTGGCAAAGTTTCATGCAGATTATGAGGCCATTCACCCATTTCAGGACGGAAATGGACGAACCGGACGGCTGATCCTGTTTAAGGAATGTCTGAAAAACGACATTATCCCCTTTGTGGTAAATGACAGCCGCAAGGCAGAATATTATCATGCGCTGAATACCGCGCAGACAAAACAGGATTACAGCCTGCTGGAGCGGTTCTTCCGCGAGGAGCAGTTCGAATACCGCCAGCAGGTCGAGGGTTTCCTGCCACCGGTCAAAGAATAGCCAACGCCACTGCGGCTACTACGAGGCTACTGCCACCGAATATCGGCAGTCCCAACAGGGGCAGAAAACATACAAAAACCACACAAAATGTTGGTGAACTGCGCCTTTTTAGTAGTCGCTGCGATGCAAACACCTCACATAGCACCGCTCCGACTCCAAAGACCATGCGTTCGAATCGCACCGGGCGTACCAAAATGAATGACCCTACCCAATTCGAACAAGTCGATGAGACTTGAGGATTGGGTGGGGTCATTTTATGTCCTGAAAGTCTTGGTATGACAGGGATTTCAGTGAGTGGCGCGCTGAAGCAAATATGAGACACGAAAATACAAACCGTCTCAAAACGTAGTAGAAAACGAGTAAATTAGGCGATTCGAACACGGATGTCTCATTTAACAGTTGCACAGCAGCTCTCTTCCATTTGGCATGGCGTCAGATTTTTCAATGTGCGATGAGGTCGTTTGGTATTGTAAAACTCAATATAGGAAGCTACACTGGCTTGAAATGCTCTATCGGAAGGATGATCCTTTCGGTAGAGCTCTTCTTTTTTCAGCGATGCGAAGAAAGATTCTGCGACTGCGTTATCATGCGGTTTACCCGGTTGTGAAAATGATTGCTCTACATTGTGCTTATGTAAGAGCTGCTGGAGTCGATGGGAGGTATACTGCGCGCCTCGGTCACTATGAAAAATAAGACCAGACGGTGGCTGGCGTTCCTCATACGCCATTTTGAATGCTGCGGTGATAAGTTGAGTACTGTTCCTTTTTGAAATTTTATGTGCGATCACTTTGCGCGAGAAAAGGTCAATAATTACACAAATATAAAAGTAGTGATCCCTAAGTTTAAAACAGGTGACATCGCTGACCCACCGCTGATTTGGCTGATCAGCAGTAAATTGCTGCTGCAATATATTCTTCTTTCGTTCCGTCTCACGAAGCTTTAAATATTCCTTTTTTGCTGTCGACCGAACACTGCTCAAGCCCATCTCACGCATGAGTTGTGAAATATATTCCGCACTGACCTGGTGTCCACGCTGAATGAGAATCGTTCGAATTTTCTCTGCACCCAACACCTGCCTATATTCGTCAAACACATCACGGATGATCTGGCAGTATTCTTGACGGCGTTTATCAAACCAGGCGTTGCCGCGCTTGCTGCGCAGTATGTGGTTATAAAATGTACCTCGGTCAACATCCAATGCTTCACAGATCGTATGGACTTCATATTTTCCATAGAACGGCTCTAAAGCATGCAGCCGCTCTTTCAATGGGGCAGATACCAAACAATCGACAGACTTCAGAATTGTGATGATATTCTGCAATTTTTCAACTTTGCGTTGGAGTGATGCGTATTCTTGATAGGAAAACTTCAACGGCTTTCCAATGCTGTCCGAAGGAAACGATTTGAGCCAGCGGTACAGGGTGCTACGAGAGATAGCAAGTTCATTGGAAAGAGCGGTGATTCTTTCGCCTTGCTGATAGCGTGCGACAATGGATAGCTTTTCTTCGTTTGAATACTTCATAGGATTCCCTCCTTCGAGGTAGAGGATAACATACAAAAGAGAGAACGAAAATTTACATAGTGTTGTTGCTAATAGTGCCGAATGGAATAAGCCATGCTTTCCAATTCGTAGATTCGACAAATGATTGCATTGAGCACGCTGATTTGATATAATTTAGGTCACAGCAGAGGGGGTGTCTACAGAATGCAAGTTCCAGAATTTACTGTAGTGGATTTCAATGCCGGCTTTGGCGGACGCTCGCTTGCGTTTCGCGATTGTGGTTTTTCTGTTGTAGCTGCCGCAGAAAGTGATCCCGTGAAACAGGAGATACTTCGCGGAATCGTTCCGGATATCCCTATTTTCACAGAGCCGATATCACTTGAAAATCTTTCATCGCTTCCGGGCACAGATATTCTGATGGCCGATATACCTGCGGAGAGCCTTGCAAGGCAGCGCGTGGATCAGAAAAAGGGCGATGTGGATTCTTATCTGCATTTGTTCTCCGAATTCATTTTGTGCAATCAGCCAAAAGCGTTTTTAATACAAATTCCGGCTGTGTTGGTTCAGGGTAAATCCGTCTCATTCCTCAGCACTGCCGCACGGCGCAGATATGTTATAACATACCGAGTATGCAGGGAGAGCGAGTATTCCGGTTTTCCAGTGAATGGAAGGCAAGCCTATTTTGTTGGAATTCGCAATGATATTGGCCCGGAGCGATTCTGTTTTCCGAAGCCAATATATGAGTCTCCATATCGTATACCATTTCGGGAAGCACCGGAAGATGTGGAACCATGGTATCGCAATGTTCCAAGACGATTTGGGACGCATTCTCTTGAACGCCTGTTTCCCTTCTATAACAGAAATTTTAAGGGAGAAGTGGTCGGCGGCGAACAGGTATCCGTTCGTCCTTATGAGTGTTATCTTGTGGACGAGATCGGAATGCGGCGAATAACGCACAATGAATACGCATATTTAAAAGGCTATCCAAATTACCCTTTTAACAATTGCAAAAACCGGTTTAAAGCATATCGAATGCTTCAGTCGGCGCCAGATATCTACATTGTGCGGGCGATCGCCGCGAGTCTCCGAAATTATTTGGAGCATAATACAGAAACGCCGCACTTTGAAGACTGGCCTGCATACAGAGTACCTCTGGAAGAAGATGTTTCTGACAAAAGAGGCGATGCCTTGACAGAACAGAGAATTTCGACAGACAGAATTATAAAGCCACGAAATAAAATCAGACGCCTTCAAATCGAAAAACTGAAGGGATTAAAAAAGCTGGATATTCTGTTTGAGAAAAATCTGACGGCCATCATGGGTGTTAATGGAGTTGGAAAATCCACCGTTTTGCACGCACTGGCCTGTATGTTCTCCCCGGATGAAAAAGGCGAGGATCATAAATGGAAATTCTTTTTTACCCCGACACCGGATGCTTCCTGGCAAGGCAGTCAGATGGTATTGACCTATTTTGACGAAAACACACAGACGGAGAATCAGCGCAAGTATCGAAAAAGCACGGATCGGTGGTCCCCCAGATATACCAGTCGGCCCAAGCGGGATGTTTTTTATCTCGGGATTGATTCCGGACTGCCTGAAATCGAAAAAGAGCGTCAGACTTCCTATATCGACTATCACACAAGTGTCTCAGAGGATCGGCTGGCGGAACGGATCGTACACACTGCGGCACAAATATTATGCAAGGACTACCAATCCTTAACAGATCATGCAGTGAAAAACAAGCATTTCTTTGGAGTCCGCACCTTATCGGATATCAACTACTCAGCCTTGAGCATGGGTGCCGGAGAGCAAAGGCTGATCAAGATTTTGACGGTGGTATACCATGCGGCTCCATATTCCCTGATCCTGATTGACGAAATAGACCTGCTGCTTCACAGCAACGCACAGAAACAACTGATAAAACAGCTGTCCGATTTGGCACAGAGGAAGAATCTGCAAATTATTTTTACAACCCACTCGCTTGAAATTGGGAAGCTGACAGAATTTGTTGATATACGGTATCTGTACCACACAAGAGAAAAAACGCTGGTATACGACCGGATAACACCGGATATCATTTTTGATATGAACCGGGAAAGTACGCAGCCGCTCACTGTCTATGTTGAGGACGACCTCGCGGAAGCCATTGTCTCACAGCTTTCCGACGGATTACGAATATCCAGATATGTCAATATTCGAAACATCGGTTCGGCTCAAAACGCATTTACATTAGCAGCGGGGATGATGATTGAGGGGAATTCTCTTGAGCATCGGCTGATCGTTTTAGATGGCGATGTTTATCGGACAGATGAGGACAAGAAAAGGCAGCTGCGCAGGCTGCTGTCCGGAACAGAGACGAACCATGACGATAAGATTGATGCCGCGCTTTCGCTGATTACACAGTTTTCTCTGCCTGAGGGGAACTGCCCGGAAAAATTCATTTATGATCTGCTTTTGGATGTGGATGGAGCGGATGAAGCGACTGATTGCGCGAAGCAGGTTACAGGAGTTGTGGATAGTCACGATTGGTTGAATCAAATTGTGGAGCGGATGAATCAGGATCGAAAAATTGTTCTGCTTAAAATCATTGAGCAGGCCGCAGAGAGCGACAAGTGGTCCACATACGTTGAACGGGTGCGCAGATGGCTAATAGAGCAGGCAAAGGTGTTAAATCTCTATTCACCATAAAATTACTCTATAATGTAAATGATTACGCATCCTTTTTGGTGCATGTTTGCTGTGCAAGCTTATCCTGCGGAGGAATTGAAAAGCAAGGAAAATCTGGCTATGGCTTCCTTTGCAAACATTCCTTTCCTTGCGGGCAACGAAAAATCCAGTATCTTTTCTGCCAACACATGACACGTCGGAGCAAGCTTTATATCGTTTGCTCCGACTTTTTTCAAAAAGTCAGAGCGCACTCATTTCGCTGCTCCTCCTTTTCAAGCCGCAAACGCTCCGCTGGTTTGCGGCTTGATGAGATGGGGCTTTGGATTGGTGCATCTTGTTCGTCAACATAGTCCAACAAAGAAGTCACGACGAAAGTCGTGACTTCTTTGTTGGGTTCCGCTCATTTTATTCGCTCCACCCTTCGGAGATTTCAATGCTCGGGGTCGGCAAAGCCGCCCCTGCGCAATTTGTTTTGCGGGGCAAAACGAATTTACGGCGCATAAGCGCCGCCGGCCAGAAGGCCGGTTTTGCCGCTTATCCCTCCCGCTGGGCTTCGATTTGGTGGGACATGATCGGCGGGCAGTGCATCTTTTTCGTCAACACAATGCATGTTAAACCGCTTGTTTCGTTGAAATGGGCGGTTTTTTGTTATCTTTTTTGAGTGTTACTATAACAGAGTAAAACCGAGGCTGCTGCGTGGCAGCCGGACTGGAATGGCCGAGCTGACGCGCAAAGAAAATATGATCACACAGGATGGACTTTTTTCGCCGATGCGTGTACAGTATAAGGATACAGACAGATCACGAATCCGTCCCGCAGGGGCGGTCACAGGAAAGGCGAAGATCAATGATAAACCGGAAAAGAAAGCTGCTGCCCGTCCTTGCGGCGGTCAGCCTCATGCTCGCAGGCCTCTCGGGCTGCGACGGACACGCAGAGCCGCCGCTCGAAGCCGCGGCGTACTCCAATCTGACAGATGCAGCCTCCAGAGGGCTGCTCTCCGAGTCGCTCGCAGACTCCGGCATCAGCGAAAACAGGGTCAGCATTCTTCTTGACCGCGTCGATCAGTTCAACGCCAGCGTCAAGAACGAATGGCTGACGGAGGGCTTTGAGAGCGGCGCGCCGACCGATACCAAATATGACCCTTATGAGATGCAGGAGCTGTGGACGGAAAAGAACGGGAGCTTTCTCGGCTACAACTGCCGCATCACGGCCTTCAGCCTGTTCGGTGAGTTCATCACTGCCGGGGCAGACCAGCCGGAAACGCAGGGCGAGGACGCCCTCTTTCTGGATATCGAAACGCTGACCGCAGATCCAGCCGTTCTCTGCGGAGACAGCACATCCAAATTCTGTGCGCTGTTTGCGCCGGTGACTGCTGCGGACAGCACGGAGACGGCGGAACAGGTCAAGGCTCTTCAGGCAGGCTGGGCGGAGCGCGGCGTTGCCTTTGAAGAAGGGGCTGCCCGGCTGATCTCCGTGGTGCTCCATGACCGGTTCTCGGATACGGACAATACCCTGTTCATCGGACACGTGGGCGTCCTGCTGCCAGCCGGGGACGGCAGTCTCTATTTTGTTGAAAAGGTGGCGTTTCAGGAGCCGTACCGGCTGGTCAAGCTCCGAAACCGGATCGAGCTGAACGATTATCTGATGGAAAGATACGATACCTCCTGGGATCAGGACACGGCGCGCCCGTTTATCATGGAAAACGACAGTCTCATGGAGGGATACCGTACCGTTCCGACAGCGGCGAACTGAGAATACCGCCGCGAAGCGCCGCAGTTTTCGCTGTCCGGTGCTGCTTTATATACGATTTACTTGTAATTTTCCGATATTTGTGATATGGTGTAAATAGAAAACAGCATGACAAGACAGCTGCATGGATTTTTCGGACAGGCGGGGGGGAAAAGCTGCAATGAGCGAAACGATACAGGTTCAAATGCTGGGAGAATTTACGATCCGCTACGGAGACTGCGTCATCTCAGACAGCAACGACCGCTCGCACCGGGTATGGTCTCTGCTCGCGTATCTGCTGGTCAACCGCCGCCGCGAATTTACGCAGGAGGAGCTGATCAACCTCTGCTGGAGCGGCGGAACGGGCAGCTCGGACCCCGCAAACGCGCTCAAGTCGGTCTTTCACCGCATCCGTGCACTGCTCGACCGGCTCGAGGACGGACTGGGACACCGGCTGCTCCTCCGCCGGTCGGGTCGGTATGTGTGGAATGAGGAGGTACCGATCACGCTCGACATCGAGCAGTTTGAGGAGCGGTGCCGCAGAGGAGACCGGGAAAAGGAGCCGGAGGCGCGTCTGCGCGCGTATCAGGCTGCGGTCGGCTGCTACCGCGGCGATCTGCTGCCGCGCCTGTCGGGCGAGATCTGGGTCATGCCGCTCGAGACGTATTACCACGGCCTGTATGCCGGGGCGGTATCGAGCGCGATCGAGATCCTCGAGGACTGCGGACGCACGGAGGAGCTGGCCGCGCTGTGCCGGCAGGCCGTTAAGATCGAGCCGTACAAAGAGGAATTTTACGAGCATCTGATGTGTGCGCTCATCGAGAACGGAGACAACCGGGAAGCCATGGCGGTCTATGACGACATGAGCGAGATGCTGTTCTCGGATTTCGGCGTCATGCCGGGAGAGACCCTGCGCAAGCTGTACCGGCAGGCATCGCGCACGGTCAACGACCATACTCTGTCGATGGACGAGCTGCGCATGCAGCTTCAGGAGGAGAACAGCGCCGGCGGCGCGATGCTGTGCGAATATGACTTTTTCAAGATCCTGTATCGTATGCAGGCGCGTGCGGTCGCACGCATGGGCATCGCCGTGCATATCTGTCTGCTGTCGGTGACGGCGAAGGACGGTTCCGCCCTTGCGCGTCGCAGTCTGGACGGCGTGATGGAAAAGCTGCCGCCGCTGCTGCGCGGCAATCTGCGGCGCGGCGACGTTATCTCGCGGTGCAGCGTGTCGCAGTTTGTCATCATGCTGCCGCAGGCGAATTACGAAAACAGCTGCATGGTCGCGGAACGGCTGACCGGCGCCTTTTACCGCCGTTATCCGCATTCGTCCGCGCGCCTGCGCTGCATGGTGCAGCCGCTCATTCCAAACGAATAAAAAGAAAGCTCTCCGCAGTTCAGGTCGATGCGGAGAGCTTTTTTTACAGATTCAGATTTTTGAAGCGGGAATACATGGACTGTGCGCCGTACAGGGCGGCGGCCGGATTGTGCTGGAGCACGCGGTCCTTGACGATCATGACGGTGGTCGGAACCTTGCTGTGACGCAGGAACAGCGTATCGTGACCGACGCACAGGCCGATGACGATATTGAAGTCGCAGCCGTTCGCGGCGAGCGTTTTCGCCTGCATGATCGGGTTGCACATGGACTCGTGGCCGCAGCCGCCGTTGAGCTTTTTCTCGTTCGGCACGCCGATCTCGGTCTTGTCCACCGCGCCGACCTTGCAGCCGACGGTAAAGTAATCGATGCCGCTTGCCTTGAGGATGCGGGCGAAGATCGAGGTCTCGCGCATCAGACCGACGCAGGAGGCGATGCCGATTTTCTTGAAGCCCATGCGCCGGATGAACTCGATGGTCTCCTCGACGCGCGTCAGGCGGCCGTAGAATTCGCCTTCGATGCAGGCGGAGGTGCGGGCGATCCTGCCCTGAAGCTCGTCATTTCTGTAGATCTCGAGCGTCTCGTCCAGCAGATCCCTGTCAACATTGGTCGTCAGGCAGAACGGGGGATACTGATCCTCGCTCGCCGAGCGGCAGCCGAGTCTGCTGCAGTCCGAGCAGCTGTGCGTGCATTTGATTTCTGACATGATATCCTTTCCTCCCTGTGTCCGTCAGGCTTTTCTGGTGGTGTCAGGCTTTTCGATCTTGCCGCCGCAGCAGTCGTTCTCCTCGGCCTCGGCCGCTTCGGTGAAGCTGACCGAGGAGGCAGAGGCGGACGGAGCGGCTGCGGTGGTGCCGGAGGAGGCCTCCGGCGCATCCGGCACATCGTCGAAGAAGATGTAAGCATTGTCTGCGAATTTCTGTGCGTCGGTGCCTTCCTTGAGCACGCCGATTTTGCTCAGCTCCTCGGCGTTCAGCTTGAGCGCGTCATAGCCGCCCTGAACCGAAGGCTTGTAGTTGTAGGTCTTGAGGATCTGTGCGCAGAAATCGACATCGCCGGAGACATACTGCTTGTCAACGATGATCTTTGCGGTCTCGTCCGGGTTCTCCTGCACCCATTGAGAAGCCTTCTGCACCGCACGGGTGAACGCTGCGGCAGCCTTCGGGTTTTCGGCGGCGAGCTGGGAGGTGACGAACGCATTGCAGCAGTATTCATCCTTGTACTTGGGATCGGTTGCGGTGTCGATGAGGGCGGTCAGACCGTACTGCTCCTCCGCGATGGATGCGGTCGGGTCGCCGAGGGCGATCGCGTCGACCGCACCGTTCTCGAGCGCCTGCGGCAGGTCGTTGCGCGAGTAGACCGAGAACTCGACCTCCATGTTCTGCTCGGTCACGCCGATGCCGGCCGCGCTGAGCGAACGCTTGGAAACAACGGTTGCGGCGTCGGCCAGACCCGGCACGCCGATCTTTTTGCCCTTGAGGTCAGCGATGCTCTTGATGTCGCTGTCGCCCGGGACGAGCAGCTTGGTGCAGCCGGTGTGCAGGCCGGTGGTGAACTTGATGGGCAGGCCGTTTTCGATCGGCTGGAGCAGCTTGCCGATCAGACCCATGCCGACATCGACCTGATTCGCGCCGATGGCCTCGGAAACGTGCGCCGCATCGACCGTTACCTGTTCGATATCGAGGTTTTCCTCCTCGAAATAGCCGTTTTCGATCGCGATATACATCGGCGCCGCGCACAGCGAGGGGGAGTAGATCAGGCGGAGATGGGTGGTCCCGCTGTCCGAAGCGCCGTCAGCGGAGGCGTCGGACGAGGCGGTACTGCTGCTGCCGCAGGCGGAGAGCGAGAGGGCGAGTACGCCGGCGAGTGCGCTGCTCAGCACACGGGAGAAAATTCCGTTCTTTTTCATGGATATCGTTCCTTTCGAGGAGTAGGGTGGGTGTTTTGCTTTAACAGAGGTAGGTGTTTGGTGGTGCAATAATTAACAGCGGAGGAAATCCCGCGCTTTCAGCGCGGCATTCAATCGGGCATCTTTGATGCCCGAAAAAAGCCGGGGCGTGTACCTGGTTTTTTTCACCCCGACCCAGACGCCTTGGGCGGCGCCGTTGGGGTATCACAGAGTGGTTTCTTCGGAACCGCTCTGTGTATATAGGGGGATTTTGAATTCCCCTATAAAGCGAAGCGTCAGATGTAGTAGTTCGGTTCCTCGACCTTGCCGCCGTAGTGCAGGCGGCGCAGGATCTCGCCGCGGTACTGGAGAAAGTCCTCCGAGCTGCGCGCACGCGGGCGGGAGAGCTGGATATCGAGCGTGCCGGTGATGCGGCCGGGGCGCGGGGTCATGACGACGACCTTGTCCGAGAGATAAACGGCCTCGTCCACGTCGTGCGTTACCATGATGGCGGTCATGCCGGTCTCCTTCCAGATGCGCAGGATCTCATCCTGCATATTCATTCGGGTGAAGGCGTCGAGTGCGCCGAGCGGCTCGTCGAGCAGCAGCACCTTGGGCCTGCCGACAAGGGCGCGTGCGAGAGAGGCGCGTTGGCACATGCCGCCCGAAAGCTGATGCGGATAGGAGTGCTCAAAGCCCTTGAGGCCGACCATTTCGATGAACTCATCGACGCGGTCCTTTTCCTGCTTGTAGATGCCGCGGGCGCGCAGGCCGAAGGCGATATTGTCGTAGATCGACAGCCACGGGAACAGCGTGTGCTCCTGGAACATGAAGCCGCGGTCGGCGCCGGGAGCGGTGACGGGCACGCCATCGAGCGTCAGCTCGCCCTCGTCCATCTGGATGAGGCCGGAGATCAGACGCAGGAGCGTAGATTTGCCGCAGCCGGACGGGCCGATGAGCGACACGAACGAGCCGGAGGGGATTTCGAGCGACACATTGTCGAGCGCGGTGATGCGTTCTCCGGTTGGGTTGATAAAGTGCTTGGAGACGCCCGAAATGGAGATATTTCCTACCATTTGATAACTCCTTTCTGCCATGCAAGGACATGATCGCGGAATTTGAAGAGCAGGGTGATGAGGATGAAGAACGTAACGGCGATGATGATCAGACCGGCGTAAACGTTCGCGTAAGCCATCATTTCCTTCTGCCAGTTGATGTACCAGCCGATGCCGTACTTCGCGCCGAGCATTTCGGCGGTCACGAGCGTGATGAACGACGAGCAGGTGCCGTTGAACAGGCCGAGGAACATATGGGGCATGGCGGCCGGGATGCCGACCTTCACGATGCGGTAAAGGCTGCCGGCGCCGAGCGTCGAGGAGACCTCAAAGTACGAGTTGGGGATGGAGGCGATGCCGCTGCTCGTGAGAACGGTGGTCGGGAACCATACGGCGAGCGCGATCAGGAATGCGCTGGCGGAGACGGCGGAGGGAAAGGCGATCAACACGATCGGGATCCATGCCGTCGAGGGGATCGGGCCGAGCACGCGGACGAGCGGCTGAACCCAGTAGGAAAAGGTCTTGCTGAAGCCGATGGCGATGCCGGTCAGCATGCCGACGAGCGCGCCGCAGAACCAGCCGATGAGCAGCAGGCGTGCCGAGTAGGCGAGGCACTTGGCGAGGAACGTGCTGTCCTCGACCAGAACGCCGAACACGCGGTCGAGCGACGGAAAGTACAGCACCGGGAGAACGGCGAACTTCACGGTCAGCAGGTTAAGGATGTTGAAGAACAGCACAGCGCCGGCGTAGAAGAGCGCCTTGTATTCGAGCTTTTCGCGCAGCGCCGGACGGGCGAAGGACGCGATATAAACTATGAGGTACAAGACGAGCGCCGCGATCAGCAGCCAGGTGAAATACGGGTGCTCGGCGGCGGGGTGCTGTAAATTGTCCGGCAGGAGCGCGTCGAGCGCGAGCGCCAGAACGATGGACAGGACCGGCAGGGCTTTGATAAATTGCTTCACGGTTGGGAAACTCCTTTCGACAAAAAAAGCAGGAAGCACACGCCTCCTGCATACAGAATGATGCTTTTTCAGCACATTCGACATGTCACAAGGGAGCGCATACAACAGCAGCGGTGCATACACATACAGCAGGTCGGCATACAGTTCATTCGGCTCATGGTGCGTTCTCCTTTCAATTCATATAATTCCTATGTGAATTAGTATGATTGCAGTATACGCGCCATTGTCCTGTTTGTCAATAGGATTACTATGATTTCGTCGGACGAGACAAAAATATAAAAATCAGCCGCGCTTTTTTGGCGATAAGAGAGAAACGCCGCAGTGCCGCCGCTCAAGATCAGCCGCGCGAATGCTGCGGACAGACTGACCCTGAAAAAATAAAGCGGACTGGCCCTTTTATACAAGCCAGAGAAAGAGTATCATCTATATAAAGAGAACAAACCCGTTGGAAATAAAGAAATTTCCACGGGTCTGACAAAAGAAAAGCAGGTGTATGACATGAAAAACGCAAGCCTTCGAAAGATTATCTTTGCGGCGCTCATGGCGGCACTGACTACGGTCGCGACCATGATCATCCGCATTCCGACCCCGACGCAGGGCTATATCCACCTCGGCGACGGCATGGTGCTGCTGTGCGGCGCGCTGCTCGGTCCGGGTCTCGGCGCGCTCGCGGCAGGCATCGGCTCGATGCTGAGCGACCTGTTCGCAGGCTACATGAGCTATGTTCCGGGTACGTTCGTCATCAAGGCGCTGACCGCGATGGTCGGCGGCTGGCTGTATCTCCGTCTGAGCGCAGGCGCAGACAGGCGCGCCGTTCCGGTCCGCGTTGTCCTGAGCGGCATCCCGGCAGAGGCCGTCATGGTCATCGGCTATTTCCTGTATGAGATGGGCATGGAGGTCGCAATGGGCAGCAATGCAGCCGCAGCCGCGACCGCTGTCGCCGTCGGCATCCCGATGAACATCGTACAGGGCGTCGCGGGCATTATCGTCTGCGCGGTCCTGCTTCCGGTGCTGAGCCTGCACAAGGGCATCGTCACCGCGAAGAACGGCTGATTTCTATCGAACCATTACCCCTTTTCATATTTCTTTCAACCCGCGCAAAGGAAAACCACCGCAGAACGTTAAAAATGCGTTCTGCGGTGGTTTTCGCTTTCATTGTGCGGTGCTGCCTTTATTCGATGCGCAGCAGCATGCCACTGTACGGCGGCAGGATGAGCGGAAGCTCGGTATTCAGCTCGCCTTCCTCGGTGTCGCCGCCGAACTCGATGAGATCGGTGTGCAGCAGCAGGGAGGGCGTATCGCCGAGCGGGCCGTCATAGACCGCCGGGTCGCTGCCGAAATTGCACAGCGCGAGCAGTGTCTCGCCGTGACCCCGGCGCACCATGCCGATAAGCGAGGGTACGTCGGCGCGGCTGTCCGCCCAGGAAAAGCTGTCCGGCGCGTAGTCGCAGTGCAGCGCCGGGTTATCCCGATAAGTTCTGCACAGGCTGTGGAAAAACAGATGGAACGGACGCTCCGCGAGTGCGCCGTCGAGCGTGCCGGCCTCGTTCCATTCATAAAGCTGTCCTAGCTCATTGCCCATGAAATTGAGCTTTTTGCCGGGATGCGCGAACATATAAAGATACATCGTGCGCGCCTGCGCATACTTGTCCTTTTCGTCCGCGCCCCACATTTTCTGCACGATGGAGGCTTTGCCGTGTACGACCTCGTCGTGCGAGAGGGGGAGCAGATAGCGCTCGTTCGCGAAATAGTGCATCGACCACAGCAGCTTGCCGCGGCTGTGCGGCCGCAGGTCGGGCTGCGTCTGGCAGAATTCGAGCGTGTCGTGCATCCAGCCGAGATCCCATTTGTAGTCGAAGCCGAGGCCGCCCTCGTCGAGCGGACGGGTGACGCCGGGGTAGGCGGTCGAGTCCTCCGCGATGAGCAGAGCGGAGGGGTGGCGTGCCTTGAGGCCGCGGTTCATGCCCTTGAGGAAGTCGAGCGTATCGCCGTTTATGCCGCGCTTCTCGTCTCCCTGCCAGTAGATGAGGCGCGAGACCGCATCCATGCGCAGACCGTCGAAATGGAACTCCTCGAGCCAGTAATTCGCGGCAGATTGCAGAAAACACCGCACTTCGCGGCGCGAATGGTTGAAATTGTAGCTGCCCCACTCGCTGACGCCGACCGCGTCGTTCGGGTACTCGTACAGCGGCGTGCCGTCGAACTTCGCAAGGCCGTAGGAGTCCACCGCGAAGTGGACGGGCACGAAATCCATGATCGCGCCGAAACCGGCGTTGTGCAGCCGGTCGATGAGCTGTTTGAGCTGCGCGGGCGAGCCGTAGCGCGCGGTCGGCGCGAAAAATCCGGTATTTTGGTAGCCCCACGAGCCGTCGAACGGGTGCTCGGAGAGCGGAAGGAACTCGACGTGCGTGTAGCCGCCGTCCAGCAGGTAGGGGATGAGCCGGTCGGCAAGCTGCTCATAGGTAAACCAGCCGTTTGCGTCCTCCGAATTGCGCTGCCATGAGCCGAGGTGCATTTCGTAGATATTCAGCGGAGCGTCCGGGTCGGCGGAACGCGCCTGCATCCATGCGTCGTCCGTGAACCGGTATTCCTCGAGGTCGGTCACGATCGAGCAGCACGCCGGGCGCAGCTCCATGGCGAAGCCGTAGGGGTCGCAGTGCTCGGTCACGGAGCCGTCGGCGGCGTAGATGCGGTACTTGTAGAGCTGCCCTGCCTGCGTGCCGGGCACGGAGACCTCCCAGAAGCCGCTGCGGCCGTCCTGATGCAGATCGGTCTCGGTCCAGCCGTTCATCGCGCCGGTCAGCGTGATGCGCGAGGCATTGGGTGCGAACGTGCGGAAAACCGCGCCGCCGCCGCCGAGATGCGCGCCGAACCAGCGCCACGCATCGAAGACTGCGCCGTTGAAGAATTGCTGCTTGTCCAAGGTAGCGCTCCTTTCCGTTTACTCCGCGAGACGGTAGATTTCGATGATCGCCTTTTCGTCGAGCGGCGAGTAGCTCTTGACCGGGCCGTTCACGGTGCGGACCGTGTTCGCGGCGAGCTTTTCATAGTTTTCCGGCTTGATGCCGAGCTGAGAAAGATGGGTCGGCATGCCGATCTCCTCGAAGAAGCGGCGCAGCGTGCGGATGCCCTCGCGCGCAGTGCGCTCAGGGTGTTCGAAATCCATCTCGACGCCGAGCACGCGGTTTGCAAACTGCGCGAAACGGGGATAATCATACGGCATTTCGTGCTCCGCCCACGCCGGGAACAGCACGGAAAGACCGGCGCCGTGGGCGATCTCGTCGCGGAACGCGGAAAGCTCATGCTCGAGCTTGTGCACCGGGAACAGGCGCTTTCTGCCGCAGCCGGTGTAGTCGTTGTGCGAAACGCTGCCGGCCCACATGAGGGTCGCGCGTGCCTCATAATCGCGCGGGTCTGCGATAGCGCGGCGGCCTGCGTCGCGCACGGCGATGAGCAGACCCTCCGCAATGCGGTCGGTCAGGTCGCTCTCGCCGCCCTCCGGCGTCAGATAGCGCTCGAGCGTGTGCATCATGATGTCCACGATGCCGCAGCCGGTCTGGAATTTGGAAACGGTGAACGTGTTTTCTGGGTTGAGGAAGGAAATGACCGGACGGTTGGTCTCGCTCGTGATGCCGCGCTTCTCCTTAGTCTCCTCGTTGGTCAGCACGCAGGAGTTGCTGGTCTCCGAGCCGGAGGCCGCGAGCGTGAGCACGGTCGCGACGGGGAGCGTTTTATCCGGTCTGGTGCCGGTGGAGGCGAACTCCCACGGGTCGCGGCCGGTCGCCGCGCCCATGGCGATGGCCTTGGCTGAGTCGATGACCGAGCCGCCGCCGACGGCGAGCACGAAATCCAGACCCTCGCGGCGGCAGAGCGCGACGCCCTTGCGGACGAGGGAGATCTTGGGGTTGGGGGAGACGCCGCCGAGCTCGACAAAGGACAGGCCGGCGTCAAACAGGCTGTGCTCCACGCGGTCGAGCAGACCGGAGGAACGTGCGCTCGCGCCGCCGAAATGGACGAGAACACGGTGCGCGCCGTATTCCTTGATGCGCTCGCCGATCTTTTCCTCGATTCCTCGGCCGAAAACGACCTCGGTCGGTGTCTTAATGGTGAAATTCAGCATATAGCCTTACCTGCCCTTCGTTATACAAAATGATACTTATATTATAGTAGTCTACTTGAAAAAAGTCAAAAGATTAGATAGAATATAATAATACCGCCGCAGGAGGAAACGCGGCGCTGAAAGGATGAAAAGCAATGGGTTACAGCTATTCCGCTCCGCAGTGGCTGCTGGTATTCTTCCTGTACTGTGTACTGGGATGGTGCTTCGAATCGACGGTCGTGTCGGTCAAACAGCGCCATTTCGTCAACCGCGGCTTTCTGCGCGGGCCGATGCTGCCGATCTACGGCTTCGGCGCGGTGCTCCTGCTGCACGTTTCGCTGCCGCTGTACGACAGGCCGGCCGCGCTTTTTTTCGCGA
Source organism: Agathobaculum hominis (assembly GCF_014288055.1). Taxonomy (NCBI): domain Bacteria; kingdom Bacillati; phylum Bacillota; class Clostridia; order Eubacteriales; family Butyricicoccaceae; genus Agathobaculum; species Agathobaculum hominis. The sequence goes on along the minus strand of NZ_JACOPK010000012.1, from coordinate 23,934 downwards.
GCATGGCCGCCGCGACGGTATTCGAGTATATTGTCGGCGTTGTGATGGAAAAACTGTTTAAGGTGAAATACTGGGACTATTCCGAGCACCGGTTTCAGTTCCGAGGCTATATTTGCCTGCAATCCTCGCTGTGCTGGGGTTTTCTCGGCCTCATTCTGGCGCGCTTTATTCACCGGCCGGTCGAATGGGTGATCGCGGCGCTGCCGTTCCGGGCGCTGCTCGCGGTGGATGTGCTCTGGTCGGCCGCATTCCTTGCCGATGTGATCGTTTCCGTCCGTGCGGCTCTCGATCTTGCCAGAGTGCTCGAGGAGCTCGACCGTCTGCGCGAGCAGGGGGCCGAGCTTCGTCAGGAACTGAGCGAGACCGCGCTGACGCGCCTGACCAATCTCTCGTACCGCGTGGAGGAGGCCGCCGGCGAGCTTGCCGAGCGCACCCGTGACGCGCGGGAGGAGGCGCAGGCGCGTACCGCCGCCGCAGCCATGCGTGCAGCCGATCTGCGCGAGGACATCGAGCAGAGGCTTGACGAGGCGAAGGACGAGCTTGCCGAGCGCACGCGCGACGCGCGCGAGGAGGCTGCATCCCGCCGCGCTGCCGCCGCCCGGCACGCCGCCGATGTCCGCGAGGATATTCAGAACCGTCTGGACGAGCTTCAGCGCCGCTTTGACGAGCGCGCTTCGCGTCTCAGCCGCACGCGCAGGAGTCTGCTGCGCGGCAACCCGACCGCCCGTTCGGCACAGTACGACGCAGTTCTCCAGAAGCTGAAAAAGCATCTCGAGCGCTGAAACCACGGAAACCGGATGTTAAAACTACACAAAATGCACGAAGTGATGCAAAAAGCGCCCGCGCATGAGTGCTGTTTCGTCAGTTTTTCACTTGCTAAAATACCCGTTTCGGGTGTATATTAGATATACGAAATGAGCCTACCGTTTTACTGGTAATTCGTTCAAGTCTGAGCATCCTTTTTGGGAAAGAAAGGTAGATATAAAATGGAAAAGAGATTTGTATATGCGGACAACGCGGCGACGACCCCGCTGTCCGAAATCGCGTTTAACGCGATGAAGCCGTGGCTGACCGAGCACTACGGCAATCCGTCCTCGCTGTACCGCATGGGCCGCGAGGCGAAGGAGGCCATCAATGAGGCGCGCAAGGTCGTCGGCAAGTGCCTGAACGCAGCGATGCCGGTCAACGAAAAGAACGATTACGCACCGGGCGAGATCCTGTTCACCGGCGGCGGCTCGCAGGCGGACAACCTCGCGATCCGCGGCTTTATGCACGGTCCCTCCTCCAAGGGCCGCAAGCATATCATCACCTCCAAGATCGAGCATCATGCAGTGCTCTACACCTGCGAAGCGCTCGAAAAGGAAGGCTACCGCGTCACTTATCTGAACGTTGACAAGGAAGGCCATGTTGATCTGGAGCAGCTGAAGAACGAGCTGTCCGAGGACACCGCACTGGTCTCCGTCATGGCGGCGAACAACGAGATCGGCACCATTCAGCCGCTCAAGCAGATCTCCGAGCTGGCGCATTCGGTCGGTGCAAAGTTCCACACCGACGCGGTGCAGGCAGTCGGTCATATGCACATCGACGTACAGGAGATGGGCATCGACATGCTGTCGCTCGCCGGTCATAAATTCCGCGGCCCGCGCGGCACCGGCGTGCTGTATGTGAAGAACGGCATTCAGCTCGAGCCGCTGGTATACGGCGGCGGTCAGGAGCGCGGCCTTGTCTCCGGCACCGAGAACACCGCAGGCTTCATCGGCCTCGCGGCAGCGATGCAGGATGCGTGCGAGCATCTGGACGAGAAGATGGGCTACGTCAAGAAGCTGACCGACAAGCTGGTCAAGGGCATCATGGAGAACATTCCGTACTCCCACTACACCGGCGACCCGGTAAACCGTCTGCCCGGCACGGCTTCGTTTGTATTTGAGGCGATCGAGGGCGAGGGCCTGATCCTGCGTCTGGATAATGCGGGCGTCTGCGGCTCGACCGGTTCGGCCTGCTCGACCGGCTCGCTCGACCCGTCCCATGTCCTCATGGCAATCGGCCTGCCGCACGAGATCGCGCACGGCTCTCTGCGTCTGACCCTCGGCGAGCAGAACACCGAGGAGGACGTCGACTACGTCATCGAGACCGTTACCGACGTCGTTAAGACTCTGCGCTCGATGAGCCCGGTCTGGGAGAACGGCAAGCCGAATCTGACCGCAGCGACCGAGCTGCATGCACATTAAGTGCGCAGAAATGTTCCCCATAACATAATATTTCGTTTGATTGGACAAAAAGGAGATAGATTTTATGCAGTACAGTGAAAAGGTACTTGACCATTTTACCCATCCGCGCAATGTCGGTGAGATCGAGGACGCGAACGGCGTCGGCGAGGTCGGCAACGCAAAGTGCGGCGACATCATGAAGATTTACCTCAAGGTTTCGGACGACGGCATCATTGAGGACGTAAAGTTCAAGACCTTCGGCTGCGGTGCGGCGATCGCGACCAGCTCGATGGCGACCGAGATGGTCAAGGGCAAGAGCCTCGAGGAGGCGCTCAAGCTGACCAACAAGGCAGTTGCCGAGGCGCTCGACGGTCTGCCCCCGGTCAAGATGCACTGCTCCGTGCTCGCTGAGGAAGCGCTGCGCTCCGCAATTTCGGATTACTACAAGCGCATGGGCAAGGACCCGGCTGAGATCCTCGGCTGCGACGCAGATTGCAGCGCCTGCCACAAGGCCGACTAAAAAATATTTCGTATCACATCAGGGCAGATTGCAAAATCTGCCCTTTTGGTGTCTTTACAAAACGGATGTACCAGAAAACCTTCATTCTGCGCGCAGAATGGCGTATACTGTAACCGGAAGCACCGGACGGAGGTGAACACATGACAGAGATTACAAAAAGTATAACTTATCTTAATGAATACAAATCGTTGAAAAAGGCGATCGATGATGGGAAAACACCGGTCCTGACGGTCGGTCTGTCCGCCATCCACAAGGCGAATCTGGCGGCGGCGCTCGGCGCGGATACGGCGCGTCCGGTGCTCGTGCTGACCGATGACGACAACGCGGCGAACCGTTTTGCCGCCGATCTGCGCGGCTTTTCCGAGCGGGAGGTCGTGGTCCTGCCGCCGCGCGAGCTGGTCATGGCAGATGTGGCCGGCGTGTCGCGCGGCTACGAGCAGGCGCGTCTGGCTGCGCTGGACACGCTTTCGGGCGCGTGCTTTGCGGTCGCGTCCGTGCAGGCGGCGGCGCAGCGCACCATGCCGCCCGCGCTGCTCGCTTCCTCCATCGTGACGCTGAAGGCGGGGGAGGAGGCGCCGCTCGACGAGCTGACGCACAGACTGACAGACGCGGGCTACGAGCGCTGCTCACAGGTCGAGGGCATGGGTCAGTTTTCCGTGCGCGGCGGCATTCTGGATATTTTTCCGCCGCAGGCCGAGCATCCGTACCGCGTGGAGTTCTGGGACGATGAGATCGACTCGATCTCCACATTCGACGTCGGCAGCCAGCGCCGTCTGGAGCAGTGTGAAACGCTGCGCTGTCTGCCGTGCATGGAGGCGCTGCCGTCGCTCGCGAAGGGCGGCGCGGCAGGGCTGGCGAAGGCGGTCGCGGCGCTTGCCTCGAGCCGCCGAAAAAAACAGCACGCCGAACTTCAGAAAAATCTGGAACGCGACGCGGAGCGCCTGCGCGAGAGCGGAACGCTCCCGGCGGCGGACAAGTATCTGCCGCTCATCTATCCGCAGATGGCGACGGCGTTCGACTATCTGCCGGAGAACACGCTCATCCTCATCGAGGATACGCCGCGCCTGCGCGACGCCGCGCGGGATTTTCATGCCCGTATCGCGGACGATGTAACGGCGCTCATGGAGCGCGGCGAGCTGCCGGGCGGCATGGACGGCTACGCGCTGGATTTCGCCGGGATTTGCAGCATAAAGCGGCAGATCGTCCGCATGGACAGCTTTTTGAACAGCATTCCCGAGCTTGCGCCGCAGCATCTCGAAAATTTCGTCGCCAACCAGATGAATGCCTACGGCGGCAATCTGGACATGGCGTCCGCCGACATCCGCAGCTATACTGAGCAGGGACGCGCGGTCGCGGTCGTCTGCGGCAGCACGCTGCGCTGTAAAAATATGTTCGACGCGCTGACCGACAGCGGCCTCAAGGTGCAGCTGAGCGACCTTCTCCCGAAGGGCGGCTGCGTCAACATCATGGAGGGCACGATCTCCGCCGGCTTTGAATATCCGGATCTCGGTCTGGTGGTCATGACCGAGGGGCAGGTGCTCGCACGCCGCAAAAAGGCCAAGGTCAAGCGCTCGAACCGCGACCGCGTCAAGTCGTTCACCGACCTGTCGCCCGGCGACCTCGTCGTGCACGAGCACCACGGCATCGGCCGCTTTATCGGCATGGAGCGCATGACGGTGGACGGTTCCGAGCGTGATTTCATCAAGATCGCCTTCGCCGGAACGGATTTTCTCTATGTCCCGGCGACGTCGCTCGACCTCATCTCCAAATATATCGGCTCGGGCGACACCGAGCGCGTGCGGCTGAACAGGCTCGGCGGCACGGACTGGACAAAGGCCAAGGCGCGCGCCAAGGCGGCGGCAAAGGAGCTGGCCGACGGCCTCATCAGGCTGTACGCCGCGCGCGCCAAGGTCAAGGGCTTCGCCTTCCCGGAGGATGACGCATGGCAGCGCGAGTTCGAGGAGGCGTTCCCGTATGAGGAGACCGACGATCAGCTGCGCTGCATCGCGGAGATCAAGGACGATATGCAGTCCGACCGGCCGATGGACCGTCTGCTGTGCGGCGACGTCGGCTTCGGCAAGACCGAGGTCGCGCTCCGCGCCGTGATGAAGTGCATTTTGGCGGGCAAGCAGGCGGCAATCCTCGTGCCGACGACCGTGCTCGCGCGGCAGCATTACCTGACCGCGATGCAGCGCTTTCAGGGCCATCCGATCACGATCGAGCTGCTCACGCGCTATAAAACCGGCGCAGAGCAGACAAAGCTGCTGAAAAAGCTCGAAGCCGGGTCGATCGACCTGGTCATCGGCACGCACAAGCTGTTCAACAAAAAGATAAAGTTCAAGGATCTCGGCCTGCTCGTCGTGGACGAGGAGCAGCGCTTCGGCGTCGGCCACAAGGAGACGCTCAAGGAAATCAGCAAAAACGTGGACGTTCTGACGCTGTCGGCAACGCCCATTCCGCGCACGCTCAACATGGCGCTGTCCGGCATCCGCGATATGTCCTCCATCGAGGAGCCGCCGATGAACCGCCATCCGGTGCAGACCTTCGTGCTCGAGCAGAACGACGGCGTGCTGCTCGATGCGATACGGCGCGAGCTGTCGCGCGGCGGTCAGGTCTATTATCTGCACAACCGCGTAGAGTCCATCGAGCGCTGTGCAGGCATGTGGCAGCAGCGGCTCCCGGATGCACGGATCGGCATTGTTCACGGAAAAATGGGGCAGAAGGAGATCGCAAAGGTCATGAATGAAATGGCGGACGGCGAGATCGACATTCTGGTCTGCACGACCATCATCGAGACCGGCATCGACATCCCGAACGCCAACACGCTCATCATCGAGAACGCGGACAGCATGGGTCTGGCGCAGCTGCATCAGATCCGCGGCCGCGTCGGCCGCTCCTCGCGCCACGCCTACGCCTACCTGTGCTACCGCCACGGCAAGGCGCTGAGCGAGATCGCGCAGAAGCGCCTGTCGGCCATCCGCGAATACGCGGCGTTCGGTTCGGGCTTCAAGATCGCCATGCGCGACCTCGAGATCCGCGGCGCGGGCAACGTGCTCGGCCCCGAGCAGTCCGGCCATATGATGAGCGTCGGCTACGACCTGTACCTCAAGCTGCTCGAGGAGGCCGTGCAGGAGGAAAAGGGCGAAACGCCCAAGCCGCGCGTGGACTGCGCCGCCGAGCTGCTGCTGTCGGCAAACCTGCCGTCGGATTATGTGCCGGACGCCGGTCAGCGCATCGACCTCTACCGCCGCATCGCGCTCATCCGCACCGAGGAGCAGCGCAGCGATATGCTCGACGAGCTGATCGACCGCTTCGGCGAGCCGCCCGAGGAGGCGACCGCGCTGCTCGATATTGCGCTGCTGCGTTCGCAGGCGAGCGAAAAGGGCATCGCCGAGATCAAGCAGCAGGACGGACGCCTGCTGCTCACGTTCGCGGAGACCGATTTCGTACGTCTGTCCGCGCTGTGCGGCGACGCCGCATTCAAGGGCCGCCTGCTGCTTAACGCAGGCTCGTCGCCCTACCTGTCGCTCCGTCTGGAAAAAACCGAAAAGGCCATGGACATGGCGCGGCTGCTGGTGGCGCGCTACGGTGCCGCCGCAGGATAAAAACCGCACGAAGAAGGAGAAACTGCCATGAAAAACCCGGAAGCTGTACAGCTGATCATGCGGTATTATGAAACGTGGGCAGGCATCAACGCTGCCTACGAGCGCTTTGCGGCGCGCCTCGGCGTGACGGCGAACCTGCTGTATCTGCTCGATCTGCTGTGCTGCGTGGAGCAGCCCCTGACGCAGAGCGAGATCGGCACGCGGCTCGGCCTGCCCAAGCAGACGGTCGCGAGCATGGTCAGCGGTCTGGAGCGAAAGGGATATGCGGTGCGCGAGGTGTCGAGCGTCGACCACCGCCGCCGCTATGTCCGCCTCACCGAAGCAGGCCGCGCCTGCGCACAGCCGCTCAGCGATAAAATCTGTGCGTTCGAGCGCGCCGCCTTCGGGCGGATGCAGGATGCAGAGCAGCTTGCTCTCGTCGAGACGAGCGAAAAGCTGCAAAGGGCGCTGCATGAGGTGCTGGACGAAGAGTGAAGAGCCTGTCGCGAAACTGACGTTTCGCCGACAAGATGTGTTCTGACTTCGCAGAACACGAGTCGTCCGAAAGTTCCCATACGGAAACTTTCTCCCTCCAGAAGTATGAAAACCGAGGTACACGCCCCCGGTTTTCATGCAATCACGGAGTGATTGCTATTTTATGCGCGCTGTCGCGCGAGTGCCGCAGGCCGGGGACCTGTTCCCGGCCTTTTTTGTTTTTCTGATACAGTAACATAACTGTAATATTTGGCTTGCTTATGTCATGTTTGTTACACTTGGTCCGGTTTGCTTGTCTCCGGCGGAGCAGGAGGGTATAATTTTAACTGGGGATATCTGTCCCCGGTCTGATACGTGAGCAGCGCCGCGCGGCGCTGTGAATAATACTGCTCCAAGGATGGAAAACTGCTATGATGAAAAAACTTTTGTGCACCGTTTTTGCGGTGTTCGCCGTGATGACGGCGGCCGGAGCCGTGGGAAACATCTTCCCGGCGAGCCGCACGGACATCGACGGCGTGACCCGTTCGGGTTATCTCGATGAGGAAGGGCGTACCGTGCTGCCCTTCGCCTACGCCAGCGCAGGAGAATTCGCGCCCTGCGGCCTTGCGGCGGTCGAGGACGAAAAATGGCAGACCGCAGTCATCGACCGCGAGGGAAAGCTGATCGTCGACTACACCGAGTCTCCGGTCTCGGTCGATTTTTCGGACAGCATGATCGCCTACCGCTACGCCGATCACAGCGTCTACTACACGCTCTCCGGCACGAAGCTCGGTTCCTATCCGGGCGCTGAGGGCTTTTTTGAGGACGGACTGCTGCTGTGCAGAAACGCGCAGACCGGCCGGTATTCCTTTGTGAAGGAGGACGGCACGGCGGCCTTCGCGGCGGAATATGCCGCTGCGGGCGCGTTCTCGGACGGTCTCGCGCTCGTGCGCAGCCTGAGCGGCGCCTATCTCGTCATCGACACCGCCGGCGCGACAAAAGCGACGCTCGACGCAGGTGCGGACCCGGCATATTACACGGTCTACGGCGGCGATACGGTCGTCATGACCAACGGCACGAACAGCGCGCTGTACTCGATCTCGAAGGGCGAATATCTCACGGATTTTCTCTATAAAACGATCTCTGAGTTCCGTGACGGCGCGGCGATGGTGCGCCAGATCAACCGCTGGGGCCTCATCGGCACGAACGGAAAACTGCTGACTGCGCCGACGTATTACTACCTCAGCTACATGGGAGACGGCCTGTATGCCGCGCGGAGCGAGGACGGTTCGGCCTCTGCGGTGGACGCGAACGGCAACATCGCCTACCGCACGATGAGCTATGTCGGCGGCTTTAACGAGCTGCGCTACGGTCTTTCGTGGCACGGCATGGCGGACGGCAGCCTGATCTTCTTCAAAAAGAACGGCGGCTATTTTGCGAGCCTGAAAAATGCGGAAAATCCCACGCTCCTGAGCGAAAACGTCGTGCGCGTGACGCAGGATGAGACCACGAAATACATCAATCTTTCGACCGGCAGGACGCTGCTGGCGCAGGCGGCTTCGTTCGACCTCGGCAGCGGCATCACGGCCAAAACCGTGCACTACGAGAAATTCATGGGCTATCAGTCGGACGGCACCGAGCACGGCTGGGACGTTTGTTTTCCGGAGATCAGCGGCCTTGCGGACGCAAAGGTGCAGAAGAGCATCAACGATGACATTCGCTCGTTCTTCCTCAAGGGCCCTTCGGTCACGGCGGAATACGAGGCGCTCGAGGGTACCTACGGCGCGTCCGTCGAGGGCAGCGTGCTCGTCGTGTGGGCGAACTGCGTCAGCGGACGCGGCGCAGGCTCGTCGGTCTGGAACAACAGCCTTGCCTTTGACCTCAATACCGGCAGGCAGTACCGCCTGACCGATCTGCTGACGGGCGACTACATCGATACCGTGAAAAAGCTGCTCCCGGCGGAGCATGAGCTGTATCTGTACAGCTTTCCGCGCATCAGCACGAAGGGGATCACCTATTACTATAATGAATACGAGAGCGAGACGCGCCGCGCCTACACGGAGAGCTATCTGCTGACCTACGAGGCGCTCGGCGCTGCGGTCGACCATAAGAGCGCGTGCTGGGCGGCGCTCCAGACGCCGTACTCCCGTCCGCTCGCGGCGGCGAAAACGACGTTTACCGATGTTCCGGCGAGCTACTGGGCATCCGGCTATATCGAGCAGGCGGCGGCTGACGGCCTGATGAACGGCGCTTCGGGCGCGTTCCGCCCGGAGGACACGGTCACGGAGGCCGAGGTGTGCATGACGCTCGCGCGGCGCGAGGGCCTGAGCACCGCCTCGAACAGCACGGTCTGGTACGCCGGTGCGGTATCGTCCGCCGGCAGCGCCGGTCTGCTCGACGGTCTCGACCCGGCGCGCGACCCTGAGGCGGCGATGACCCGCGCGGACACGATGCAGGTGTTTGCGAACGTGCTCGTGCGCGGCGGCGCGGCGCTCCCCGGGGAACAGCAAACGGCAGCGGCGCTGAAAAACCTCAAGGACGCCGCGGCCATCCCGGTCTCCCGGCGCGCGGCAGTCGCGCTGTGCATGGAGCGCGGTCTGATCTCCGGCTATGACGACGGCACGATCCGTCCGCAGCAGACCATCACCCGCGCGGCCTTTGCCAAGCTCATGGTGACGGCAGAATTCTGAAATCTCCCGGCTTCCGAAAAAATTTCGGCGCCGGGAAATTTTTTTTTGAACCAAATCCGTTCCCGCGGCTCTTATATACAGATGCATCGAAAGCAGGGGGCGCGCCTGCCAGGAAAGGACAGGATAGAATGACAGACTGTGAACTCGTCCGGCGCATGCAGCAGGGCGATATGCAGGCGTTCGACACGCTCTACGAGCGCTACAAGGACGACGCATACCGGCTCGCCTGCCTCATCACCGGCAGCCGGACGGACGGCGAGGATCTTGCGCAGGAGGCGTTTGTCGCCTGTGCGCAGTCGATCGGTTCGCTGCGCGACGGCGCGAAATTCCGGCCGTGGCTGCTCCGCACGCTCAGCCGTGCGGCGTGGAAATACTGCCGGAAGGCCAGACGCGAAACGCCGGTCAGTGAGTTTTTCGACGAAAACACGGGCGAAAGCGCGCTTTCCGCCGTGCTGCGCACAGAGGAGCAGCGCCGGCTGTATGCCGCGCTCCGCACACTCGACGAGAAACGCCGTGTGGCGGTCGTGCTGTACTATTTTGACGACCGCTCCGTAAAAGAGATCGCACAGGCGACCGGCGTGACCGAAGGCACGGTCAAGAGCCGCCTGTTTTCCGCCCGCCGTCATCTGCGGCAGGCGCTGACCGCAGGAGAGACAGAGCCGAGGGAGGCTGTATCACATGAATGAGACCGTTTTTGACAAGGAAATGAAGGATATGCTGCACCGGTGCGCAGATGAGCTGCACGCGCCCGACAAGCTCAAGACCCGTGTGGACTTCGCGCTGAAGAACGGGAGCAGCAGGCCGCGCCGCCGCTGGGGCCGCCGTCTGATCGCGCTTGCGGCCGTCGCCGCCATCACCGTGACCGGCGCGTTCGCCGCCGGTGCATTCGGCAGCATCACGAGCCATTCGTGGTCTGACCAGCGCCTGAGCATGGAGCAGACGCAGCAGCACATGGAGGATGCCGGCGCGGCGCTCACGCTGCCCGAGACGATCGGCGACTTCACGTTTTCGCACGGCTATGACGTGGCCGCCACGGCGAAGAGCGCGGCGGGCAAGTCCGAGCAGGTCGATGAGGTGAACGCGGAGTACGAAAAGGACGGCGTAACGCTGAATTTCAACGCGCACAAGACCTATACCGTGTTCTCCGACGAGGAGAACAGCGACCCGGAGCCGGACGAGGTGCAGGAGGTAAACGGCGTGACGCTTGCCTTCCGGGACTCGCATTACCGCTTCGTTCCGCCCGACTACGAGCCGAGCGACGAGGAAAAGAAACTGGAGCGCCGCGGCGAGCTGACCATCAGCGAGGGCTCGGACGAGGTCGAGGACAGGCAGTTTCAGTCGGTAAGCTGGCAGAAGGACGGCATGAGCTATTCTCTGTACGGCTTTGATACCGGTCTGGACGCGCAGACCATGCTGGAGCTGGCCTCCGGTCTTGTAGAATAAAAAGTGCTCCCATGCGGCGTAGAAAACCGTATGGGAGCATTTTTTCTGTGTTTTGCGGAACAAAAACCGCCGGGAAATCTTTTCGTCACAAGGATGTATTTCCTCTCTGCCGCCTTCGGCACGGCTCGCGGTGCAGCCGTGATACAATAGGCATCCGCGGGGAAGGGGAACCGCCTGCGGCAAACCAAGACAAACGGAGGAACCGGTTACGAATACGGCAGCATTGACAGAAATACAGCAGAAAACAGGAGAAGGCAGACACGAGGGAACGAAAAAGGCCGCCTCTTCGATCGCGCTGCGGAGGATCGCGATGCGGGAGGGCGGCGAGGCGGCGCTGTGCGTCCTTGCATCGTGCGAAGCGCCCGAGCGGGAGGGCGACGGACTGACGAGCATGGGAGCAGGCGTGGTGCTGAGCAGCACGGCGGTGCGTCTCGGCGAGCACGGCACGGTGCATGAGCTGGCCGAGGGCGAGCTGTTTCGGTGGGCCTACGCGAGCGAATTCGACGCGCTGCGCTTCACGCATCCCATCGCGCTCAGCGCGGAGCGCTGCATGGTGCATCTGCGGCTGACCAACGCCCGGGTGGGCATGGAGCAGCTCGTGTTCTATACCGCGCTCGGCGGCGGCCTGGCGCGCGTGGACAGGCTGTGGCGCACCTTTGCAGGAAAGGAGGAAGCGTCGCCGGCGTTCGACACGGTCGCAGCCGCGCTGGCAGCAAAGTAGCGGGAGCAGGGGACAGACATGCGGTTCTGTCCCCTTTTTCCCTGCAAGAGCGAAAAATCGGGAACAAAAAAGCAAAAGTCCCTCCGAAATTTCGGAAGGACTCTGGAGCTTGCGGCCGGACTCGAACCGGCGACCTGCGCATTACGAATGCGCTGCTCTACCAACTGAGCCACGCAAGCAGTTATTGCCGCTGAAATGAGAGTTTTCTCGTTCACAGCTTTTTCAGTATAGCATGGTTTTGAAAATTCGTCAAGATTTTTTTGAAAATTTCTCTTGACTTTTCGCCACGGTTGGTTATAATGGTATAGTATCCTTGCTCACATCAAAGGGTGTGGGCCAAAAGTCCAAAAGGAGGTGCTAAGAATATGGCAAAGATTTCTGGCAAGTACGAGACGATCTTCATTGTCAACCCGTCTCTGGAAGAGGCAGCAGCTACCGCTGTTGTGGACAAGTTCAAGTCTCTCGTCGAGGCAAACGGCACGAACGTAGAGGTCGAGGATTGGGGCAAGCGTCGCCTGGCGTACCCGATCGAGGATCAGACGGAGGGTGTTTACACTCTGATCCGTTTTGAGTCCAAGCCCGAGTTCCCGGCTGAGCTGGACCGTATCTACAAGATCACGGACGGCGTTATGCGTTCTATCATCGTCAGCCTGGACGACTAAGGCGGTGAACTGAAAATGCTCAATAAGGCTATTCTGATGGGTCGTTTGACCCGTGATCCCGAACTTCGTCATACCCAGTCCAACATGGCTGTGTGCTCGTTCTCTCTCGCGATCGATCGCGGTCGCAAGGATCAGAACGGCGAACGCCAGACCGACTTCATCGACTGCGTCGCATGGGGCCGTCAGGCAGAGTTCGTTGCACAGTGGTTCACCAAGGGTTCCATGGCGATCGTAGTCGGCCGTATCCAGTCCCGCCGCTGGCAGGATCAGAACGGCAACAACCGCACCGCGATTGAAGTCAACTGCGATGAGGTTTCCTTCGGTGAGACCAAGAAGTCCCGCGACGCCTACAACGCAGGCGGTCAGGGCGGTTTTACCGGCGGCTATGATAATGGTTCGCAGATGCGGCCCGAGCCTGCCGCGTCGCAGGTTGCTCCGGCGTTCGATCTCCCGGCGGGAGATTCGGATTTTCAGGAGCTCGCTGACGATGACGGCGATGTCCCATTCTAATCTGAAGGAGGTTACGTGACAATGGAAGAAACCAAGAAGGAATTTACTCCCCGTCCGGAGCGTGCAGAGCGTCCGCAGCGCGGCCGTCGCCGTCGCAAGGTTTGCGCTTTCTGCGTAGATAAGGTTGCACACGTTGACTTTAAGGATGCCGGTAAGCTGAAGAAGTACATGTCCGAGCGCGGCAAGATCCTGCCCCGCCGCATGACCGGTACCTGCGCTGCTCATCAGCGTCAGCTGACTGAGGCAATCAAGCGTGCACGTCACATCGCTCTTCTGCCGTACACCGCAGAGTAAGCGATATCATTCGTTTTTAATTGTTTTAAGGATACGCAAGGCCCTGTTTTCCTCGGAAAGCAGGGCTTTTTTGCGCCCCGAAGCAAAGTGTTACACCTGCGTTACAATTGCACCCATACTATACACAAAAAGCACAACCTGTAGTATAATCATATAGCCGAAGAAAATACATCTTCGCCAATTTCCCTCGAAAGGAGCTACACACGATGACCTTCAAAAAGGTTCTTTCGTTTTTTCTGACCGGCGCGACCGCGCTGTCCATGACGACCGCGGCGCTCGCGGCGGACGACACCCCGATCATGCTGCCGGCGGATGTTGCGTCGCAGGACTGGTATGCGCCGGCGGTGCGCTATGTGATGGAATATGACCTGATGGACGTCGGACACCCGGAGAACGGCGCACCCGTTTTCGAGCCGTCGCGCACGGTTTCCCGTCAGGAGGTCGCGGACGCGATTTACCGCGCCGCACGCTGCCTGAGCACAAAATTCGCCGGTGAGCCGTCGTTGGAGGGCATTTCGAAGATGGCGGATTACGCCGACGTCGGTCAGAGCTATCCGTCGGCCATGGCGTTCTGCTACAATCACGGCATCATGACCGGCTCGGACAAAAAGCTGAACCCCGGCGCCGCTATCACCCGGCAGGAGTTCGCAGCCGTCCTTCAGCGCACGATGAAGCTGTTCGCGGAGAACGGTCTTGCCGAAATTGTCCCCGGCGACGGCATGGCGGTCTATGAGTTCAGCGACAGCCGCAGCATCCAGAACTGGGCCATCTCGTCGGTTTCGTTCTGCATCAAGAACCACCTTATGCAGGGCGACAACAGGAACGCATTCAACCCGCTGGGCAATGTAAACCGGGCGCAGGTCGCGAAGGCGCTGAGCAATATTGCCGCCGCCGCAAAGAAATAACAGAAGATACAGAGGAAAGACGATCGTTTTACGACAGTTTCATCCGAGGCCATGCGCCTCGGATTTTTTTTCGCGCAAGACTAAAAAGTTTGCACATGTCATGACACGTGTGCTATAATAGCTGTAAAACGGCTATCGGCAGCACCGCATCATAAGAGCGGCGGTGCTTGACAGGGAAGGAGCATAAACGAATGAAAGCATATTTCGACAGTGTCGAAAAGGAGGTCCCGGACAAGCTGCGGGAGGTATTCCTCACGCGGCACGACACGGCAGTCATCACCATTGACATGCACGACGGCCATCTGTCAACCGACCCGGACTGCCCGTGTCCGTCTCCGCGCGGACGCGAGATCATCGAGCCGCTGAATCATTTTATGGACGAGGCGCGCGCACTCGGCCTGCCGGTCATCCATGTGCGCTCGACGCTTCGCAGGGACGGCGCGGATGAAAAGCTGTTCCCGTCGGCGTGGCGCATGGTGTTTCCGGTTACGGTCGGCGAAATCCCCAACATCGCAGAGCACGCCCTCGAGGGCACACGCTGGAACAGAATGTCCATCGACGTACACGACGAGGATTACATGGTGACGACGAAAAAGCGCCTGAGCGCGTTCTACCCCACCGACCTCGAGCTGCTGCTGCGCAATCTGGGCATCCGCCGCGTGGTGCTGACCGGCTGCATGACCGACTGCTGCGTCATCAATACCGCGTTCGACGCCGCGAACCGCGATTTCCGCGTGGTCGTGCCGCGCGATCTGACCCGCGGCTCCGAACATCTGGAGGAGCCGGCGCTGCGCATGATCTCGCTGCATCTGGGACTGGTCGTGGATTCGGAGGCGCTGCTCGGCGAATGGCGCTCGCAGAAGGAATGAAAAGGTGAAATAAGCTATGAAAATCGGAAGAACGGAAAAATGCTGGCTGGCGGCGGTGTTCTTTTTCTGGGTATTTTATAATTTCCCGGGATTTCCGGCCTACGGCAATGAAACGGCCTGCATCGTGCACGGCCTCATCAGCTTTATCGGCACGGTGCTCTCCGTGTACATCGGCTGCAAGCTGACCGAAAAGGAATATCCTCTGATCGAGGACGAGGAACAGGAAGAGACGGCGCAGGAGGATACGCATCCCGCGGCTGAAACCGAACGGAACAGATAAAGGATAACAGAGAAATGACAACACAGGGTTTACTTTCGGGCAGAACAGTATGGATCGTTTTTGCGGCATACTTTCTGTTTTTGATCGCTATCGCACGCTACACGACATGGAAGGAAAAGCGCGACGCAGGCAGGGTCGATTTACAGGGCGGCCGGTTCAAGTGGCCGGTCATGGTCATGACGTACATCGCCTCGTGCATGAGCGTCTGGGTGTTCTTTGCAGGCCCGGGCGCGTATTACCGCTACGGACTGGGATACTTTTTCTCGGAGATGTGCATCTACTCCATGTTCCCGATCATCTGCTACTTCACGATGACCAAGGTATGGCTGGTCAACCAGCAGAAGCACTTCACCACACCGGCGGATTTCTTCTACTGCCGCTACAGGTCCAAGACGCTGACCGTCATCATCGACCTCGTCTACATCGTCTGTGCCGTGCCGTTCATCTCGGCGGTTCTAGTGGCGGGCGGCCGCGCGGCTGAGGTCGCGACCGGCGGCGCGGTGTCCTCGCAGACCTTCACGCTCATCTGCGGCATCATCATGACCGTATTCGTCATGCTCGGCGGCGTAAAATCCACCGCGCTGGCGGATGCCGTACAGGGCTGGTTTTTCATTCTGGCGCTGTGGGCGATCATTTTCGTCACGCTCAAGGTCGTGTTCAACGGCTCGCTCATCGAGGCCTTCCAGACCGTCCGCGTGCAGACGCCGGACTGGTTCTCCTATCCGGGTCCGATCGGCGTGTGCACCTATCCGTCGCGCGTCAGCTATCCGCTCGCGTGCGCGTTCGGCTACACGCTGCTGCTGCCGCAGGTCTTTGTGCGCTCGGGCTATTACAGCGCGGGCCTGAAGGACCAGCGGCAGATGGCATTCCTCGCGCCCTTCCTCCAGATCATCGTCTGGGGCGGAACGATGCTCATCGGTCTGGTCGCGCTGGCGGCCATGCCTGACCTTACCAGCTCGGAGACCGAACTGGTCATCCCGTATATGTGCAACATCATCGCGGGCACGCACGGCGTGCTGGCGCAGATCTTGATGATCGTATTCCTCATCGGCGTGCTGGCGGTCGGCCTGTCCACCGCGAACGCGCTGCTGATGGTCATGTCGTCCATCATCTACAAGGACCTGCTGGTCGGCATCGGCCACTGCAAATTCAAGGCGTCCGAGACCTCGGTCGTCCGCGTGGTCATTCTGCTGTTCGGCGCGGTGACGGTCGGCGTTTCGCTCATGCACTGGGAATACGTCTATAATCTGATGATCTTCGCGGATTCTCTGGTCGAGTCGCTGTTCCCGGCGCTGGTATTCGGCATCTACTGCAAGTGGGCGACCCGCAAGGCGGCCATCGTTTCCATCTCGGCCGGTGCGATCGTCATCTGTCTGACGTTCTTCGTCTGGGACCTCGGCTATGTGTGGTACGGCACCATCGGCCTCGCGACCGCGCTCGTGCTGATGTATGTCGTCTCGAAGCTGACCAGGGACGACCCGAAGGACAGCGACGACTTCTATGAGGCGCTGGACTCCGGCCACAGACGCTTTATGCGCATCAAGGCAAAGATCAGGTAACGGCAGGAGGGCGAGATCCAATGATTCGATTTACGCTCAACGGCGCATCGGTCGAGGTGCAGGACGGCGAAAGCCGCACGCTGTTGGAGTTCCTCCGGGATGTCAAATGCATGAAGGGCACGAAGGAGGCCTGCGGCACGGGACACTGCGGCGCGTGCAGCGTCCTTGTGGACGGCAGGCTGACGCGCTCGTGTGTGACGCTGCTGCGCCGGGTGGACGGAAAAACGGTAGAGACCATCGAAAATGCGCCGAACGATGCCATGCTGCCGATCATTCAGCGCTCGTTCCTCGATGTCGGCGCGGTGCAGTGCGGCTTCTGCACGCCGGGCATGGTCATGGCGACCAAGGCGCTGCTGCTGCACAATCCCGCGCCGGCCGAGCGGGAGATCTATGAAGGACTGAAGAACAACTACTGCCGCTGCACCGGCTATGTCAAGATCATCGAGGCGGTCAAGCTGGCGGCAGCACGCCTGCGCGGCGAAACGCCGGACATCGACAGCTTCCGCACGCACGAAAGCACGGTCATCGTGGTCGGTGAAAACCAGACCGTACCGCCCATCACCGGCTCCGCGGTCGGCAAGTCGGTCTGGGATGTGGACGGCATGGACAAGACCGGCGGCAAACTGAAATTCTGCGACGACTACACCGCGGAGGACATCGGCGCGGATACTCTGCTGCACGGTGCGTTCGTCTGGGCGCCGGTGCCGCACGCAAGGCTTAACGCGATGGACTGCACCGCCGCCGAACAGGCGGAGGGCGTGGTGCGCATCGTCACCGCCGCCGATGTGCCCGGCATGAACAAAATGGGCACGTGGACGCCTGAGCAGCCGGTGTTCTGCACGGACGAGGTGAACTTCCTCGGCGACCATCTGGCGCTTATCGTGGCGGATACCGTGGAGCACGCGAGAGCGGCCGCGAAGCTGGTCAGGATCGACTATGAGGAACTGCCCGGCATCTACACGATGGCGGACGGCTACCGAAAAAACAGCTTTATCGTGCACACCGGCCGCAAGAGCGGCGATGTGGAGCAGGCAAAGCAGCGGCCGGACATCGTAAAGATAAACGTTTCCAAGGAGATCGAGCCGCAGGAGCACGCCTGCATGGAGCCGGTCTCCGCCATCGGCATGGTGCAGGACGGAAAAACGACCGTCTATGCCTGCACGCAGGCGCCGTTCGAGATCCGCAGCATGCTGGCGAAGATTCTGGACAAGCCCGAGGAGGACATCCGTGTCATCGTGACGCCGCTCGGCGGCGGCTTCGGCAAGAAATGCGATGCGTTCCTCGAGGCGCCGGCGGCCGTGGCCGCGCTCGCGTGCGGAAAGCCGGTCAAGATCACGCTGACGCGCAGGGAGGACCTGCTCCTCACCACCAAGCGGCACGGCTATCATACGGACTACGAGATCGGCTTTACGCCGGACGGCAAGTTTCAATATCTGGACTGCCGAATGTTCTCGGACGGCGGCCCGTATGAGTGCGAGAGCTACGGCACGCTGATGACCGGCGCGCTGATGAGCGGCGGCCCGTATATTATTCCCAATGTCCGCGTCGAGGGCTCAGCCATCCGCAACAACAATTTACAGGGCGGCGCGTTCCGCGGCTACGGCATCAATCAGGCGGCGATTTCGATCGAGACCGCGATGGACATGATGGCGGAAAAGCTGGGCATCGACCCGTTCGAGCTGCGCCGCCGCAACGCTGTCTATCCGGGCGCGACGTCGGTCGGCGGCGAGGTGCTCAAATACAGCATGGGCATGATGGATACCATCAACCAGTGCGAAAAAAGCTTGAAAAAGGCGCTCAAGGAGTACGAGGGTCAGTATCCGAAGGGCAGTAAGGTGCTCGGCTGGGGCATGGCCTCGGGCTTCAAGAACGTCGGCGTCGGCAAGGGCATCTTCACCGATGACGGCGCGTGCAAACTGATTTTACAGGGTGACGGCCACCTGCACATGATCGTATCCGGCACGGATATGGGACAGGGCTTCCGCACCGCCATGACGCAGGTCGCGGCGGAAACGCTGGATATGGACATCTGCGACATCTATATCACGAACGGCGATACCGAGCTGACGATACCGACCGGCGAGTCAGTCTCCGAGCGTCAGACGCTGTGCGGCGGCCGCGCGGTGTACGAGGCGTGCGTCAAGCTCAGACAGGATTTAGACAGCCGTCCGTGGCAGCCGGGCGAGGAACGCCGTGCCGAGTATTATTATGCGTGCGACCCGTGCTTTGCCATCGGTGACTTCGAGGGCGCGAAAAAGCGCGGCGCGAAGTACCGCAACTTCCCGGCATATGCGTATGCGACGCAGGCCGCTATTGTCGAGGTGGACAGGGAGACCGGCGAGGTGCGCCTGCTCAAGGTTATCGCGGCGCATGACGTCGGCCGCGCCATCAATCCGCATATCATCGAGGGTCAGATGCACGGCTCCTGCTCGATGGGGCAGGGATATGCGCTGAGCGAGGGATACCCGACGGAAAACGGCTATCCGGTCAAGACGCTGTACCGTCAGCTAGGTCTGCCGCGCGCCGAGGATACGCCGGACTACGAGATCATTCTGATCGAGGACCCCGAACCGCAGGGTCCGTTCGGCGCGAAGGGCATTTCCGAGGTAGCGACCGTGCCGGTGACGCCGGCGATCCTGAACGCCGTGTCGCGTGCCATCGGCGTGCGCATCAATAAGGTTCCGGCGTCTCCGGAGGTGGTTCTCGAGGCGATCCGCACCGGAAAATGCGACGTGCCGACCATGGAGCAGCAGATCAAAGAGCTGGAAAAATGATAAAAGCAGAGCGCTCCCTGTCGGGAGCGCTCTCAGTCTGTCGAAAAAGTCCTTTTCGCGACAGCTTATTTATGAAAAACATATTCCTTCCGGAACGTTCGCGGCGACATGCCGACCGCCTTGGAAAACTGCGCGTTGAAATGGCTCGGATTGTCGTATCCGACCTGTGCGGCGATGCGCGTCACCGGCAGCTCGGTCGTGATGAGCAGCGTCTGCGCCTCGCCGATGCGCCGCCGCAGGACATACTGAAGCGGCGAATAGCCGGTCACATCCTTGCAGACATGCGCGAGGTAGTACGGACTGACGTGCAGCGCGTCCGCCATGCTCTGAAGCGAGAAATCCTCGGCAAAATGCCGGTCGATGTAGTCCTTGATGCGCTGCGCGAATACGTTTTCTCCGCGGCTGCCGTCCTGCGCGGCGGCTGCGAGGAACTGCTGCACGAGCGTCAGCAGCGCCATCAGCAGATGATGCGCGCCGTCGTCGTTGCCTGCGGTCAGCTCGCTGTACAGCACATCATACAGCCGCTCGAGCCGGACGGTCTGCGCCTCGGTCAGCGGGCAGACAGGCGAGGCATCGTCCGGGATGAGCGCGTTTTCGCGCAGTCCGGGTACGCTCAGACCGCCGAGCGCCAGACTGAACGAGGCAACCGGCCGGTCGGGGCCGGACGGCTCATCGTGCACCACGCGGCTGTTATAGATGAACAGGTCGCCCCGGCGCGCGTCATACGGCATGCCGCCGACGAAATAACGGCTCTCGCCGCCGCGCACGAGCACGATCTCCACCAGATCGTCATGCGCGTGCATGACGCGCGGATGCGCGGATGCCTCTGCATCCGTCCTGCTGACGGAAAACAGGCGCGGCGGCCGGGTCAGCCCGAACGGCGGCTCATATTCCTTTTTGACAAAACACTGTATCAATTTTTTCGCCCTTTCCGCCTGAATATAGTATCATCGTAGCATAATCAGCCGTATATCGCAAGAGAAACGCGCCTCGGAGTCCGACGGAGCTTCCAGACCTTCCCTGAATGAATGCACAAAAGAATTGACGTAAAACTGTGCAGAACAACGAGATGCTGCGGGAGTTTTTTATAATTCGCGCAAAATCCCCTTGCATTGACAGGCAAATATCGTATAATTTAGATAGAGGCTTCGGCAGATGGCGAAAGCGCGCCTGCCGGAGCAAATATCTGGAGAGGTGATAGACATGGATTTCATGGCTGAATACAAGCACTGGCTGGAGAGCGGCGCACTGAGCGCAGAGGAGCACGCAGAGCTGCAGTCGGTTGCAGACGATAAAGAAGAGATCGAGAGCCGTTTTTATGCGCCGCTGTCGTTCGGCACGGCAGGCCTGCGCGGCGTTCTGGGCGTCGGCCTCAACCGCATGAACCGCTTTACCGTCGGTCAGGCGGCGCAGGGCCTTGCGAAGCTGATCGTATCGAACGGTCAGGAGGCGATGGACCGCGGTGTTGCGATCGCATATGACTCCCGTCACTTCTCGCCCGAGTTCGCAAAGCAGTCCGCGTGCATCCTCGCCGCGAACGGCATCAAGGCGCTGATCTTCGACGAGCTGCGCCCGACCCCGGAGCTGTCCTTTGCAGTCCGTCACTACGGCTGCATCGCGGGCATCAACATCACCGCATCCCACAACCCGAAGGAATACAACGGCTACAAGGTCTACTGGGAGGACGGCGCACAGCTGCCCCCGGCCGAGGCGGACGTAGTCGCAAAGGAAATGGCGGCAACCGACATCTTCACCGGCGTTAAGACCACGGATTTCGACGAAGCGGTCAAGAGCGGCATGATCCGCATTCTGGACAAACAGACCGACGAGGCGTACCTCGGCGAGGTCATCAAGGTCGCGGTCAATCCGGACTGCGTTAAGCAGGTCGCAGACGACTTCAAGCTGGTCTACACGCCGTTCCACGGCGCCGGCTACCGTCTGGTGCCCGAGATCCTGCGCCGTCTGGGCTACAAGCACATTATCTGCGAGCCCGAGCAGATGAAGATCGACGGCGATTTCCCGACCGTCAAGAACCCGAACCCGGAGTACAAGGAAGGCTTCTATCTGGCTATTGATCTGGCAAAGAAGAACGACGTTGACCTCATCATCGGCACCGACCCGGATGCGGACCGCACCGGCATCGTCCTCAAGGACAAGTCCGGCGAGTACGTCACCCTGTCGGGCAATCAGGTCGGCGTGCTGCTCACCGATTACATCATCACCGCGAAGAAGCTGACGAACACCATGCCGGCGCATCCGGCGGTGCTCAAGAGCATCGTCACCACCGAGATGGCGCGCGCGGCGGCAGAGAAGAACGGCGTTGCGTGCTTCGACACCTTCACCGGCTTCAAGTTCCTCGCGGAGAAGATCAAGCAGTTCGAGAAGGACGGCTCGCATGAGTACATCTTTGCGTTCGAGGAGTCCTACGGCTATCTGTGCGGCGACTATGCGCGCGACAAGGACGCAGTCACCGCCTCCATGCTGATCGCGGAGATGGCGGCTTATTACCGCACGCAGGGCAAGACGCTGTACGACGCAATGGAAGAGATGTACGAAAAGTACGGCTACTACTGCGAGCAGACCATTTCCATCGTCATGCCGGGCGTTTCCGGTCTCCAGCGCATGAAGGAGCTCATGCAGGAGCTGCGCGACAAGCCGCTGACCGCTGTCGGCCCGGACAAGGTCGACTTCACCCGCGACTACATGCCGGGCACCCGTACCTGCATGGCAGACGGCAGAGTCGAGCCGATGGAGCTCAAGGGTCAGAACGTCATGTACTACGAGCTCGAGGGCGGCACGACCTTTATCATTCGTCCGTCCGGCACCGAGCCCAAGGTCAAGGTATATATCATGGCCAAGGGCGCGAACAAGGCCGAGGCTGAGGCGAAGGTAGACGTTCTGGCGGCTGCCGCAAAGGAAATCGTCAAGTAATCCGCGAAAACAACCAGATACACAAAGAGCGGCCCGGTGCAGGGGAAAAATCCTTTTGCACCGGGCCGCGTGACCTGTCGGAAAAACTTCAATTTTGCGACAGCTCCGTTAAAATTTCGTCCTCGCGGAGGATGACGCGGATGCCCCAGGGCGGAACGCTGTCCGGCCAGCACTCGCCCTCGAGCATGACGAAGGCGGCGTCGTACTTCGGGCGCTTTTTCGGGTACAGGCCGAGACCGTCCGTAAAGTAGAGAAGACCGCGCAGCGAGTGGAACGCGCCCTCAGCGACAAGCTGGTCGACGTGCTCGAAAACCGGGCGGAAATCGGTCGCAGACTGGCCGATAAGCTCGAAATGCGACATGTAGTCGGCAAATTCCTTCGCGTCGTGAATAACCTTGTCCGAGCGCAGCTTGTCGTCGCATTGCAGGATGCGCAGGTTGATGCGGCGGAAAAAGCTCGTGTTCTGCTGGAGCAGCTCGCAGGTCCTTTCGAGAAAGGCGCGGACGAGCTCGCCCGAGGTGGACATGGAGGTGTCGATGGCGATGACGAAATCCTCGATTTTGCGCGTCTCGCGCGTTTCCAGCGGCTCGATCAGCGGCATATTGCCGTAGCGGCGCAGACCGTAGGCGTAGTAGCCGTAGTCGAACGAGTCTGCGTCGATGGCAGTCTCCTCGCGCAGGGCGGAAAACCGCCGCAGAAAGGCGCGGTAGTCGGTCGTGCGGCGCGCGGAGACGGCAAGCTGCTCGCGCACGGCCTCGCCGCCGGTCGCTTCGCTGGCGAAAACCGTATCCATGGCGGTCTGAGTGCGCTGCGCCTGCTGCTGCCAGCGGCGGTCCTGATCGTCATCATCCTCGGGCCAGAGCGTGTGCTCATCGACCGCGAAAACGCGTGTGAGCGTCGCGCAGTCGTATGAATTCATGCGCTCGCGGCGGAAATGGCGGTAGACCGCCTCAGCTGTCAGCACAGGCATATGCTCGTGCAGCGAGCGGTAAAGGCTGCGCCGCCGCACCGAGGTCTTGTCCGGCGCGAGGCAGCGGTAATCCAGACTGTCGAGCAGGCTTTCGACCGCAATGTCGCACGCGAGCGACCAGAGATCGCGGTCGCGGCCGCGCATTTTCGCCGGATGGCGCAGCAGACAGTGAAAGACCGTGTGCAGATAGGCGCGGTTGACGCTCGTGCGGCTGCGCTCGAAGCGCTGCGCAAGCCACGCGCCGCTGAAATACAGCGCCTTTGCATCGGTCGCGAGCGAGCTCGTCTCGAAGCCGTCCTGCACCGGCAGCGCCGCGAGTGCGCCGTCGAGGAACGGCAGGTTCATATAAAGCTCGCTGCGGGCGGAAAACAGGATTTCGCGCCCGATATTGGCCCATCGTTCGGACTGCATGGCCGAGCCTCCTCGTATAATAAGTTAAAAGTAAATAGTTTCAGGTATCAGCAGGCTTTGAGGTGCCCGTGATACAATAGCTGTAGGACAGCAGGGTCAAGTTCTTGGACCTCCAGTTGAGCCGCAAGGC
>NZ_JACOPK010000011.1:0-89664 GCF_014288055.1 Agathobaculum hominis | reverse complement strand
ACTGGAGTTGTGACTTCCAGCGATTTACCAAGAGTAAAAAACTCTCGAAATTTCAGGTTCGCACTACAACCTTGTTCATATCGAACAAAATTTTAAGCACATCGTTGTTTAATTTACAAAGTACAATCTGCTGTTTTCAAGCATTTTTCAGAACTTTTCGAAGTTCTTAACTGCTTTTCAACAGCTTATTTATTATATCAGACTGTTTTTCATTTGTCAAGAACTTTTTCAAAACTTTTTCGAAGTTTTTGAGGCAGATCTTTCAAAAATCAAACTTTTCTGACCGCCGTCTCTTTCGAAACAGCTTATTTATTATATCAAACCGAAATCCGTTTGTCAAGAACTTTTTTCGTTCTTTTCAAACCGCTTTTCAGCTCGACCGCCGTGCCTCTCAGCGACAGCTTTAATAGAATACCACAGTGAGAGGCATAAAGTCAAGCATTATTTTCAAAAATTCAGTCGGAATTTCTACGAACCAGGCTGATCACGAAGGCCGCAATCGAAAAAGCCACACTTACCGCAGACAATGCACATGCGACGATATCAACAGCAATCCCTTTTCTGTTCCGATTTCTTTTTGTTTTCTTCATACTTTGCCCTCTTTCCGTATCTTTTGATACAAAAGACTCGCCGGACGATGCGGCGAGCCTTTTTCATTATCCTGTTTTATCTGCTTTACTTCATCAGCTCGGCCAGAAGCATAACCTTGTCGAAGTTGCCCTCGATCTTGATCTTGCCCTCTGCGACTGCAACCTGCGGGATCAGCTTGCCGCTGACAATTTTTTCGATATTGGTCAGCGAACCGGACACAATTGCATCATGATCGATGTACTCATACGGCATTACGGACGGAACGCCATTGAGGATTTCGATATAGAAAACGCCCGTTACCTTGCCGGTAAGATTGAACTGAACGGCAACCTTGCCTTCTGCACCTGCGAGGTTGGCTTTGCTGAGCTTATTGTAAATCTTTGCTGTTAACTGGTCTATGGCCATCGGACTCGCCCCCTGAATATTATGTTACTCTTATTATACGGCATTTTGCAGAAATTGCAAGAGCAAACTGGTAATATTCCATAAGTTTTACGCAGAATAATGGCCGACATTTCTATATTTCGCGTCAAAAATCAAGAAACCGTCTTTTATCTGTGCAATCAACGGTTTTTCAGCTTTTCCGGACAAACTGCGTGCGGCAGTGCGGGCAGGTGATCGTGATCTTGCCGCGGCCCTTCGGGACGCGCAGGCGCTTGTGACAGTTCGGACATTTGAAGTAGCGATGCGTTTTCCGATCCTGAAAGCGCAGCACGGCATTATGCAGGCGGCGCGAGACAGGCCCCCACTTCTGGAGGAATTTCTGATTCTCGGCGTAGCGCGCCTGAATGTTGCGCGAGAACATGCGGAAGTAGCACAGGATAAACAGCGCGAGAATGAACATGCTCATCCAGTTCCACTTCATCACCCATTCGATCACCATGAGAACGATCGCGAGCAGCAGCAACGCGTTGTTCAGCTGGTCGCTGCCGTATCGGCCTGCCATAAATCGGCGCAGAAAATTCATGTTATTCTTCCTTTCGCGCGGCGTGATCAAAGATGATCGACAGGACTTCCTCCCGGCCCATGCCCTTCTCCGCCGAGAACGGGATAACAGGAACCTCTTCGGGCAGGAGCAGCGTCTGACGGATCTCTGCAATATTGCCTTCAAGCTGGCTCTTTTTGATCTTGTCGAGCTTGTTGGCGATAATCACCCACGGCTTGCCCGATGCGCGGAACCATTCCGCCATCGTCATGTCATCGCGCGTCGGCTTGTGACGGATATCAACGATCTGAATGCCGAGCGTCAGCAGACCCATCGCAAAATAGGTCTCCATCAGCGCGCCCCAGCGCTGCTGCTCCGCCTTGGAGACGCGCGCGTAGCCGTAGCCCGGCAGGTCGACGAAGTACAGCTGCTTGTCAATGGTAAAGTAGTTGATATGAATAGTCTTGCCCGGCTGCGCACTGACACGCGCAAAATTCTTGCGATTCAGCAGCTTGTTTATGACCGAGCTTTTGCCGACATTGGATTTGCCGGCGAAAACGATCTGCGGCAGGCTGTCAAACGGAAAATCGCTCTCCTTGACCGCCGAACGCAGGAATTCCACATTATGAAGATTGGGTGCCTTTTTTTCGTTGCTCATTGTACCACCGCCGTTGTCTCAGCGTCAGCCTTGGGAGGCATGCGACGCGATGTTTTCTTTTTTTTGCCGGGACGGCGCGAGAAGTCGATCGCCGTCTCCATGACCGTGTCCATATGCTCCGCGACGACGAACGCGACGTTTTCGCGTACCACAGGCTCAATATCCTGTAAGTCGCTCTCGTTGTCCTTCGGGATGACGATGGTCTTGATGCCTGCGCGGTAGGCCGCCATGGTCTTTTCGCGCAGACCGCCGATCGGCAGCACGCGGCCGCGCAGCGTTACCTCGCCCGTCATGGCGACGTCGTGACGCACCGGCGCCTCGGTCAGCGCGGAAATGATCGCCGTCGTAATGGTCACGCCGGCCGACGGGCCGTCCTTCGGGATAGCCGCTTCAGGGAAATGGATGTGCAGGTCGTTGTTCTTGTAGAACATCGGATCGATGTTCAGCTGCTCCGCGCGCGAGCGCACGAACGTGACTGCCGCCTTTGCACTCTCCTGCATGACCGTGCCGAGATTGCCCGTGACCTCGATCTTGCCCGTTCCGGGCACGACCGCCACTTCTACCTCGAGCATTTCACCGCCGACGCTCGTCCATGCAAGGCCGTTTACGATGCCGACCTCATCCTTCGCGGACACGACATCCTTTTTGAACGGCGCGACGCCGAGCAGCTCCTCGATATTCCTGTTCGAGACCGTCAGTCTGCGGCCGCCGTCCGCGATATGCCGCGCCGCCTTGCGGCACAGCTTGGCGAGCACGCGCTCCAGACGGCGCACACCGGCCTCGCGGGTATAGCCCGTAATGACCTTCGCGAGCATTTCTTCGGAAATAACCAGCTGACCCTTCTTAAGGCCATGCTTGTCCATCTGGCGCGGCAGCAGGTGATTCAGCGCGATCTGGCGCTTCTCCTCCTCGGTGTAGCTCGGCAGCTCGATGACCTCCATGCGGTCGAGCAGCGGACGCGGAACAGCCGAAAGATCGTTCGCCGTCGTGAGGAACACGACATCGGACAGGTCGAACGGCAGCTCGATATAGTGGTCGCGGAACGCGACGTTCTGTTCGGTGTCGAGCACCTCGAGCATCGCGGAGGCCGGGTCTCCGCGGAAATCGCTGCCCATCTTGTCGATCTCGTCGAGCAGGATGAGCGGATTGGACGTTCCGGCGCGGCGCAGCGCGTCCATGATGCGGCCGGGCATTGCGCCGATGTAGGTCTTTCTGTGACCGCGGATGTCGGCCTCATCGCGCACGCCGCCCAGACTCATGCGGGCATAGCTGCGGCCCATCGCCTCCGCGATGGATTTCGCGATAGAGGTCTTGCCGACGCCCGGAGGGCCTGCGAGACAGAGCACCTGTCCCTTGAGGCTGGGCGCGAGCGTGCGGACCGCCAGAAACTCCATGATGCGCTCCTTGACCTTTTTCATGCCGTAGTGGTCGCGGTCGAGGATGCGCTGCGCCTCCTCGAGGTCGAGACGCTCCTCGCTCCTGCTGCGCCACGGCAGATCAAGCACGGTATCGAGATAAGTGCGCACGACGCCCTGCTCCGCATTCGAGCCGCCGAGCTTGGCGAAGCGGTCCACCTCGCGGATGAGCTTTTCCTCGCATTCCTGCGGCAGCTTGAGGTCGAGAATGCGCTGACGGTAGGTCTCAGCCTCCGCCGCTGCATCCTGCTCGCCGAGCTCGGTCTGGATGACCTTGATCTGCTCGCGCAGGTAGTATTCGCGCTGATTTTTATCCATCTGGGACTTAACTTCGTCCTGGATCTCGTTTTCCAGCTTGAGCACCTCGGTCTCCTCGCCGAGCAGGCGGATGACCATGGTCAGACGGCGCGTGATGCTGAGCTCCTCGAGGATGTCCTGCTTGGCCGCAACCTCGATACTGATGTTCTGCGCGATGTAATCCGCGAGGAAGCCTGCGTCGCCGCCCTCGGCAACCGTCAGCTCCACATCGGGCGAGATTCGCTGCGCATTGTCGGCGTACTCCGCAAAGCGCTCCTGCGCCGTGCGGACAAGCGCCTGCGCACGGCGTTCGGTCACACCGTAAACATAGTCCTCGAGCTGCTCTACCTCGGCATAGATGCAGGTCTTGTCGTCCTGCGCCGCGAAGAACTGATGCACGAGCGCGCGCTGCTTGCCCTCGACGAGCACGCGGATATTGTCGCCCGGCAGGCGCAGGATCTGCTTGACCTGGCAGATGGTGCCGATCTGGTAGAGATCGCTCGGGGACGGGTTGTCCGTCTTGAGGTCGCGCTGTGCAGTCAGAAAGAGCGTCTGACCGTTCTTCATCGCCGCTTCCAGCGCGCGGATGGAAAGCAGACGGCCCACATCGAAGTGGATTATCATATTCGGGAACGCAACGAGGCCGCGCAGCGGAAGCACCGGCAGGCGGCTTACAGTCGTTCCAAGCTGTTCTGTCATAGTG
Organism: Agathobaculum hominis; assembly: GCF_014288055.1. Classification (NCBI taxonomy): domain Bacteria; kingdom Bacillati; phylum Bacillota; class Clostridia; order Eubacteriales; family Butyricicoccaceae; genus Agathobaculum; species Agathobaculum hominis. The sequence continues at coordinate 85,075 of NZ_JACOPK010000011.1, read as the reverse complement.
TATCTCCTTGCAGGGAAAATTCGTATATAAAGACAGTATAGTATTTTTCCGCGCATTTGTAAAGCGGTTTTCCTCTGTCTTTTTGTCACAAATCGGCAAAATTCCTCTGTTTTTTCACTTTTTACACTTTGTTCACGAATAAAGGCCGGCAGCATAAAAAGCGCGGACAGGAAAAAACATCCTGTCCGCGTATGCTGTGATGGTCTTATTATGCACTTTTGGTTGTCTTGCGCGTGCGCTTCTTCGGCGGCTCAGGGTCCACCGGCATCGCGTCGTGCTCGACCACCGGCTCGCCCGTTCCCATGACGACCTCCGGGGTGATGGTGACCGAGGAAACCGTCTTGTCGGACGGAATGCTGAACATGATGTCGGTCATCACGTTTTCCAGTACGCCGCGCAGACCGCGTGCGCCGGTCTTGCGCTCGAGCGCCGTCTCCGCTACCTTGATGAGCGCCTCCGGCTCAAAGTTCAGCTTGACGCCGTCCATCTCGAACATGGTCTGATACTGCTTGACGAGCGCGTTCTTCGGCTCCTGCAGAATGCGCACGAGCGCATCTCTATCGAGCGTATCGAGCGAGACGATAGCCGGCAGACGGCCGATCAACTCGGGGATAAGGCCGTACTTCATCAGATCATGCGGCTCGATCTGCGCGAGCAGACGGTCGGTCTGCTCCTCTTCCTTGCCCTTGATCTCCGAGCCGAAGCCCATGCCCTGCTTGCCCGTGCGCTTCTGAATGATGCCTTCGATACCGTCGAAGGCGCCGCCGCAGATAAACAGGATGTTAGTCGTGTCGATCTGGATAAACTCCTGATGCGGATGCTTGCGGCCGCCCTGCGGCGGAACGTTGGCCGTCGTGCCCTCGAGCATCTTGAGCAGCGCCTGCTGAACGCCCTCGCCCGAGACATCGCGGGTGATGGACGGATTCTCGCTCTTGCGCGCGATCTTGTCGATCTCATCGACATAGATGATGCCGTGCTCGGCCAGCTCGATGTCGAAGTCCGCCGCCTGGATCAGGCGGAGCAGGATGTTCTCGACGTCCTCGCCGACATAGCCGGCCTCGGTCAGCGTCGTCGCGTCCGCGATGGCGAACGGTACCTGAAGCGTCTTGGCGAGCGTCTGCGCAAGCAGCGTCTTGCCCGAGCCGGACGGGCCGAGCATCAGGATATTCGACTTCTGAAGCTCCACCTCGGTCTCGGGATGGTAGATACGCTTGTAGTGGTTGTAAACGGCAACGGAGAGCGCGATCTTGGCGCGGTCCTGGCCGATCACGTACTGATCGAGCACGTCTTTCAGCTCCTGCGGCGTCTGCAGATGCTCCGGCCGTGCCGCAGCCATCTGACCGCAGTGCTGCTCGGGCATGAAGTCCAGTTCATCCTCCAGAATGCTGGTGCAAACGCCAATGCACTCGTCGCAGATATACACGCCCGGACCCGCGATCAGCTTGCGTACCCGGTTCTGGGGTTTGCCGCAGAAGGAGCACTTCAGCGGCTTTTCATCTTTATAATTCGGCATACTGCACCTCTGTTCAGCAGAATTTCATCAATGCTTATCGAAAACCTTGTCGATCAGGCCGTACTCGACAGCCTCCTGCGCGGTCATGAAGTTATCGCGTTCACAGTCGGCGTGAACGGTCTCGAACGGCTTGCCGGTGTTCTCGGCCAGGATGCGCGTCATGCGCTCCTTGATGATCTCGAGACGCTTGAGGTGAAGCGCCATGTCCGTGATCTGACCCTGCGTGCCGGCGGACGGCTGATGGATCATGATCTCAGCGTTCGGCAGCGCATAGCGCTTGCCCTTTGCACCGGAGGACAGCAGGAACGCACCCATGGACGCCGCCATGCCGATGCAGATGGTCGAGACGTCGCACTTGATATAGTTCATGGTGTCGTAGATCGCCATGCCTGCGGTGACAGAGCCGCCGGGGCTGTTGATATACAGAGAAATGTCCTTGTCCGGGTCCTGCGCTTCCAGATACAGAAGCTGCGCAACAACAAGCGATGCGGTGGTGTCGTTGACCTCCTCGCACAGCATGATGATGCGGTCATTCAGCAGACGGGAGTAGATATCGAACGAACGCTCGCCGCGGCCGGTCTGCTCGATTACCATTGGGACTAAGCTCATTGGAAAAACTCCTTTCGAAAAAGAGTCGGTGTTTGTTCTCGGATTTCCGCGATGCGTGTCGCATTGCGGAGAAAATTTGTTCGCTGATACACTGATGGAACCGGCCATACGGCCGGTTCCATGTGATTCCATATGGAGAGATGCTTACTCAGCGGTCTCCTCAGTCTCCTCAGCCTTCTTCTTGGAAGCCTTCTTGACCTTGGCATTCTTCTTGATGAACTCAAGAGCGTTGGAGATGCGCAGGTCGCCGGACAGAGCGGACTCTGCAACGATGGTCTTGATCTTCTCAACGTCCATCTTGTACTGCTCAGCCATCTTCGCGTACTCGTCAGCGATCTCCTGCTCGGAAACCGTGATGTTCTCGAGGTCTGCGACCTTCTGGAGTGCCAGACGGGTCTTGACCTGACGCTCAGCCTGATCCTTGAACATTGCGCGGAATGCGCCCATCTCGGTGTTCGTCATCTTGAGGTACTGCTCGAGGCCCATGCCCTGCATCTGGAGACGGTAGCCGAAGTCCTGAACGATGGAGTCGACCTGAGAGTCGATCATAGCTTCCGGAATATCAGCCTTCATGCCCGCGATGACAACGTCGAGCAGCTTCTCCTCGAATGCAGCGTCAGCAGCTTCCTGGCGCTCGCTCTTCAGGCGCTCGGTGATCTCCTTCTTGAGGTCGTCGAGGGTCTCGCAGGTGTCGGAAACGTCCTTTGCGAACTCGTCGTCGAGGGTCGGGAGGATGGTCTCCTCTACCTTGTGTACCTTGCACTTGAAGGTAGCTTCCTTGCCAGCCAGCTCCTCAGCGTGGTACTCCTTCGGGAAGGTTACGACTACGTCCTTCTCGTCGCCTGCCTTGCAGCCGATCAGCTGATCCTCGAAGCCCGGGATGAATGCGCCGGAGCCCAGAGTCAGCTCATGATGCTCAGCCTTGCCGCCCTCGAATGCAACGCCGTCTACAAAGCCCTCGAAGTCGATGTCAACGGTATCGTTCTTCTTTGCCTTGCGCTCAACGGTCTCAGTGCGTGCAAAGCGCTGTGCCATGCGGTTCAGCTCAGCCTTTACGTCAGCCTGAAGTACCTTTACGGTCTCCTTCTCAGCCTCGATGCCCTTGTACTCGCCCAGCTCAACTTCCGGCTCAACCGGTACCTTGGCGATGATGGTCAGGCCGCCCTCTTCTGCCGGTTCGCCCAGATCTACGTCTGCACGGCCGACCATCTTGATGCCGGACTTCTCGACAGCCATATCCATAGCCTGCGGATACAGAATATTGAAAGCTTCCTCGAAGAATACGCCTTCGCCGTACAGCTTCTCGATCATCTTGCGCGGAGCCTTGCCCTTGCGGAAGCCCGGAACGGTGATGTTCTTGCCGCTCTTCTTGAATGCCTTGTCCTTTGCAGCCTCGAACTCAGCCTTGGTGATCTCGATCGTGAGAGCTACGACGCTATGCTCGAGCTTTTCAGTGTTTTTCAGTTCCATGTTGCCAATCTCCTTACTAAATACTTTCGATTGTATCTAAATCATTCTATCAGATTTTTCTCATGATTTCCATAGTTTTTTCTATTTTTTCAGAAAAACCGGGGTAAAATCTACAAAATCACCCGAAACGAGCTTCCACTCGATGCCCTCGGCCTCGCCTGTGACCGCGTATCTAAGGCTGTTTCCGTGCAAATGCCCATAAACGCAGCGCTTTACGCCGTATTTTTTGAGCAGTTCGACGATAGCCTCGCAGCGGTAGGTCGAGTACAGCGGCGGATAGTGCAGGAAGCAGATGATCTCCTCGGGCTGCTCTGCGGCGCCGAGCCGCAGCGACGCCTCAAGTCTCAGCAGCTCGCGCCTGAAGATCTTCTCGTTGTGCGGGTCGGAAAAATCCTCCTCGAACGGCCAGCCGCGCGTGCCGCACAGCGCCGTTTTTCCGTAAAAGAAGCAGTTGTTGTGCAGGAAATCAATGCTCGCAAACCCGTTCTCGTCCAGAAAGCGGTGCATTTTAGAGGCCGTCTCCCACCACAGGTCGTGGTTTCCCTTCAGAATGATCTTTCTGCCCGGCAGGGAGTCGATGAGGGCAAAATCGCCCTTTGCCTCCGCGAGGCTGATGCCCCACGAAATATCGCCGCCCAGTACCACCGTATCCTCCGGCGCGATCAGCTCGCGCCAATGCCTGATGATCTTGTCCGTATGCCCTTCCCACCGGCCGCCGAAGATATCCATCGGCTTGGCGACATCGGTGGCAAGATGCAGATCGGCCAGCGTGTAAAGCGCCATTACAGGTCCTTGAGCAGGGCGACAGTCGAGAGAATGTCCGCCTTGTCCACCACGCGGTCAAAGCGCGGCGTTTTGCCTGCGAGGGCTGCGAGCGGCGCGGGCGCCGGTACGCCCGTCAGGCCGGTCAGAACATCGAGCTGGGTCACATCGTCCTTTTCAAGCGTGCCGCCGAGCGCCTCGATGACGGCGCGGCAGAACTTGAACGGAGATGCGGTGGAGGCGATCACGGTCGGAGTCTCGTCGCCCGTGCGCGCGCGGTAGTCCTCGTATACGCGGACCGCAACGGCGGTATGCGTATCGCACAGGTACTTCTCCTCTGTCCACAGCCTGTGGATGGTTTCCGCTGCGTGCTTGTCGTCGCAGCAGCCGGCATCGAAGTCGGCCGCGATCTTCGCGAATACGTCCGAGGCAACCTTGTAGCTGCCCTCGCCGTTCAGCTTCGCCATGAGCTCGGCTACCATCCTGTCGTCAAAGTCAGACGCGAAGAACAGCAGACGCTCGAGGTTGGACGAGATCAGGATATCCATCGACGGAGAGGTCGTGGTGTAGAAATCGCGGTTGCGGTTGTACTCACCGTCCTTCTTGAAGAAGTCGGTCAGCACGTTGTTGCGGTTGGACGCGCAGATGAACTTGTTCACCGGCAGGCCCATCTGCTTTGCGATGTAGGCCGCGAGAATGTTGCCGAAGTTGCCGGTCGGGACGCAGACATTGATCTTATCGCCCTGGCGGATCGTGCCGGCCTTGACCATGTCGCAGTATGCGGAGACATAGTACGCGATCTGCGGCGCGAGACGGCCCCAGTTGATGGAGTTCGCCGAGGACAGCATCATGCCGTCCCTGTCGAGCTGTGCACGGGTCTCGTCGTCGGTGAAGATGCGCTTTACTGCGCTCTGTGCGTCGTCGAAGTTGCCGTGGATGGCAATGACCTCGACGTTCTCGCCCTCCTGCGTCGCCATCTGGAGCTTCTGCATCGGGGAAACGCCGTCTACCGGATAGTAGACCATGATCTTGGTGCCCGGGACATCATGGAAGCCGTCGAGCGCTGCCTTGCCGGTGTCGCCCGAGGTCGCAACGAGGATGCACGCAGTGCGCGTCTCGCCGGTCTTGCGCAGCGAAGCGGTCAGCAGATGCGGCAGCATCTGGAGCGCCATGTCCTTGAACGCGCAGGTCGGGCCGTGCCACAGCTCGAGCAGGTTCTTGCCCTCGGAGAGCTTCACGACCGGAGCGGTGTCCGCGCCGCCGAACTTCTCGTCAGCGTAAGCCTTCGCTGCGAAGTCCGCGAGCTCCTCTGCCGAGAAATCGGTCAGGAACTTGCCGAGGATGAGCGCAGAGCGTCCCTTGTAGTCGCTCTCCGCAAGCGTTTTCCAGTCTGCCTCGGTGAGTGCAGGGAACGAGGTCGGGCAGTAGAGACCGCCGTCCGGCGCGATGCCGTTGGCGATGGCATAAGCCGCGGAAACCTTGCGTTCTCTGTTTCTTGTGCTTACATAATCCATTTATCATAACCTCCGCAGTGGTATTGTATACTACGTGTTGTTGATCGCCGCATGGAAAATCCATACCTTATTATTGTATAGCAAACCGGTATGGTTCGGCAATAGCGAAATGCGAAAAAATACAGCCGATTATCACAGCATTTTCTGTACAAACGCGAAAGCGTTGTCATAGAACAGGCCGCAAACGGTCTCCTCCCGGTATCCGAGGGCAAGCATGCGGTCTGCGAGACGGTACATATCGCCGAGACCCTCGATGCCGACAGGCAGCTGGTCGCAGCCGTCGAAATCGCAGCCGAGCGCGACGATCTTCTCGCCGTACATGCCGATAAAGCGCTCGATATGATCGATCGCATCGTCGAGCACCGAATCGCTCTGCCGCACGAGAAAGGGCGTATACAGGTTGATGCCGACAAGGCCCCCTCGCTGCGCGATCTCGGCGAACTGCTCGTCGGTGAGGTTGCGCGAGTTGCGGCAGAGCGCACGGCTGTCGCTGTGCGTGGCCACGAACGGCCGGTCGGTCAGCCCGCATACATCCCAGAACCCCCGGTCGGACAGATGCGAGACGTCGATGAGCATGCGCCTTGCGTCGAGCGCGCGCACAAGCTGCCGTCCCCCGTCAGTCAGACCCTCGTTCTGGTCGATGGCGGACGGGCAGCCGAAACGGCTGCGATAGTTCCATGTCAGCGTCACCAGACGAACGCCGGCGTCATATGCCTCATCGAGCGCGCCCTCCCGCTCGGGCAGCAGCTCCGCACCCTCGATGGAGAGGAACGCCGCCGCTTTGCCGCTTTCTGCGGCGCGGGTCAGCTCCTCGCCGCTGCGGCACAGCGTCAGCCAGTCCGCGTTCGCCGCAAACTCCGTCTGCGCGGTTTGCAGCATGCGTGCGAGGCGCTCGTCCTTCGGCGTGTCGAGCAGGCAGGAGCGTTTCTTTTTCTGCGACTCCGGCGGATATGCGCCGCAGAACAGCGCGAAAAACTGCACATAATGCTCGTATCTCTGCGCCGCTGCACGGTTGATATGCAGATCGTTCTCGCGCAGGTGCTTTCCTGTCTCGCAGCATTCATACAGGGTATCGCAGTGAAGATCAAACAGTTTCATTCTTACCCTCCAAACGCATTTTCGATCTGGCGGATGCGCGGCGCGGCCGCGCCTTCCTCTCCGTAGACCTCGATCACATCAAACCGCGGCTGCTTTTCGGCCGGAGCGCTCTGAAGCCACGCCTCCGCCGCCGCAATGAGGCGCGCCTGCTTCGCCGGCGTCACCGCCTCACAGGCCGCTGCAAACCGGGCGTTCCGGCGTGTTTTTACCTCGAAAAAGACGAGAAAACGCTCGTTTTCCGCGATGATGTCGAGCTCCCCGAAACGGGTGCGGTAGTTTCGCTCCAGTATATGCCAGCCGCGCGAGACGAGCCATTCCGCTGCCGCATTTTCACCCCACGCGCCCTTCATCGCGGCGCTTCGGGATGTTTTTCGTAGAATTTCTTCAAAAAGCTCATGCGATGGATGGGACACGGGCCGTGCGTGAGCAGCGCCTCGTCGTGCGCTCTGGTCTCGTAGCCCTTGTGCTTTTCAAAGCCGTACTGCGGATACTGCTCCGCGAACTGCCGCATCAGCCGGTCACGGGTGACCTTCGCGATGATGGACGCCGCCGCGACGGACGGGATCTTCGCGTCGCCCGACACCACGCACTCGTGCGGGAGGTCGAGCCCCTGCGAGCGGTTGCCGTCCACATAGACGAAATCCGCAGGTCTTGTCAGACCGTCTACCGCCTGCCGCATCGCACGGAAAGTCGCCTGTAAAATGTTGATCTCGTCGATTACGCGCTCATCCACGAGCGAGACCGACCATGCCAGCGCGTTTTCCGTGATCTCGTCGAACAGCTTTTCGCGCTTTTTCTCGCTGAGCTTTTTCGAGTCGTTCAGACCCTCGATGACGATGCCGCCCGGCAGGATGACCGCCGCCGCGCACACCGGCCCCGCGACCGGACCGCGTCCCGCTTCATCCACGCCGCAGACCGCCTCAAAGCCGTTTTTCCATGCTCTTTCTTCATATTCCCAGGTCATGCGTCCGCTCCTTGCTCTGCCGCCGCGGGCATCTCGAGCGTGATGCGGCCGAGCACGCCGCCGCGGAACTCGTCGAGCAGGATGCGCGCCATGCGCTCGGTGTCGATCTCGCCGCCGCGCAGCAGGAAGCCGCGCCGCTTTCCGGCCTGCTGGAGCAGCTCGTAGCCGAGAAAATCGCATTCCTCCTCGGGAATGGAGACGCTGTAGCGGTCGACGATGGTCTGCGGCGCCTGTACGCTGAGCAGCTCCATCAGCTTGCAGCCGAGCGTCTCAACATCCAGAATATCGTCCTTGATCGCGCCCGTGCAGGCGAGCAGGATGCCGACGCGCTCGTCGTCGAACTTGGGCCACAGAATGCCCGGCGTATCGAGCAGGTCGATGCCGCTGTCGACGCGGAACCACTGGCTGCCGCGCGTCACGCCCGGGCGATCGGCCGCCTTCGCGGACTTCCGTCCCAGAATGCGGTTGATGAACGTGGACTTGCCGACGTTCGGGATGCCGACGACCATCACGCGGACGGCCTTGCCGACCAGGCCCTTTTCATTCCACTGCTCGATCTTGTCCGCGAGCAGCGTGCGCACCGCATTCGAGAACGCCTGCGTGCCTGTGCCTGCGCGGCTGTCGGTCTGGATGACCGCCATGCCCTGATCGCGGAAATGCTTCGCCCAGACCGCCGTCTTGTTCGGGTCAGCCAGGTCGATGCGGTTCAGGATCATCATGCGCGGACGGCCTGCCGCGATCTCATCCATGTCCGGGTTGCGCGAGACCTGCGGAATGCGTGCGTCTACCACCTCGCACACCGCGTCCACCTGCTTGATATACTCCGCCATCTGCCGGCGGGTCTTTGTCATATGTCCGGGATACCACTGAATATTCATATCTTACTCCACCGATCCAAATTCACTGAACGGGAACACTACTCGGAGCACGTGTCCGAGAATGCAGCGCTCGTCTACGATGCCGAGACGGCTGTCGCGGCTGTCTGTCGAGTTATTGCGGTTGTCGCCCATCACGAACACGCATCCCTCCGGGATGGTCTGCGGATAGGACAGGTCGCCCATGCGCGTGAGCGTGTCGATCTTCTCGGCGATATACGGCTCGTCAAGCACTTCGCCGTTGACGCTCACGTCGCCCGTGACAGGGTCGATATCGACCGTGTCGCCGCCGGTCGCGATGACGCGCTTGACGATCGGCTGATCGCTGTAAAAGCCGTCCTTGCGCAGCACGACGATGTCGCCCTTTTCCGGGTGATAGCCGAGGTTGCTCACGAGCATGATACTGCGGTCCTCGAGCGTCGGATACATCGACATGCCGTCCACGCCGAACAGGCGCACGACAAACGTAAAGATAATGACAAAGGCGATCAGCACGCCCATCAGCGACTCGCCCCAGGCGAACAGCTCGCTCGTAAAGCGCGGCTCAAATTCCTTTTTACCCTCTTTCCGGGTTTCATCCATAATACACGCTCCCCTTTCCATTCGAAAAAACGTTCAACTTCATTATAGCCGCAGCGGATAGCTGACGCAAGTCCCTGTTCGGCTTTCCCGTGCAAAAACAAAAACGGAGAGCGTAATTCTGCTCCCCGTTTCTGCGATGCTTGTGTTGGTTAGATCTTTTCTGCGATCTTGGCAGCCTTGCCTACGCGGCCGCGCAGGTAGTACAGCTTGGCACGGCGAACCTTACCGTTGCGGACAACCTCGAACTTGGCAACGTTCGGGGAATGTACCGGGAAGGTCTTCTCGACGCCTACGCCGTAAGAGATGCGGCGAACGGTAACCGTCTGGTTAACGCCAGCGTGCTTCTTGGCAATGATGATGCCCTCGAACACCTGAATACGCTCGCGGTTGCCCTCCTTGATCTTAGCGTGTACCTTTACGGTATCGCCGATCTTCAGAGCCGGCAGATCGCTCTTGAGCTGCTGCTCGGACAGTACTTTTACGAGATCCATTTTTCTGTCATCCTTTCGTCTTAGACATTCTTGCCCCATTTATCTGAAAATGAGCAGAGGAATGCCCGTCTCATAATTACCAGATAATCATACCACACCGCCGTTCGGATTGCAAGCACTTTTTTGTTTTTCCTGTGTTTCAATCATTCTGCACAGTTTTTATCGTTTTGCTATTGCATCAATTGTCTATTTTGTTTATACTGAATATATCCCCCGTGTAAAGGAGCAACGATCTATGTGGGCTTATGAAAGTGTTTTTTATCAGATCTATCCCATCGGCTTCTGCGGCGCGCCGCGCGTCAACGACGGCATAACCGTGCCGCGCATCCGCAAGGCTGCCGACTGGGCCAAGCATATCGCGCGTCTCGGCTGCAACGCCGTTTATTTCTCTCCGATCTTCGAATCCGACAGTCACGGCTACGATACCCGCGACTTCCGAAAGGTAGACTGCCGCCTCGGCACGAACGCCGATTTCGCAGCCGTATGCGAGACTCTGCATGAGCACGGCATCAAGGTCGTGCTAGACGGCGTGTTCAACCATGTCGGCCGCGGCTTCTGGGCGTTCAGGGACGTACAGGAGAAAAAATGGGACTCTCCCTACAAGGACTGGTTCCACATCTCGTTCGAGGGCAATTCGAACTATAACGACGGCTTCTGGTACGAGGGCTGGGAAGGACACTACGAGCTGGTAAAGCTCAACCTGCGCAATCCCGACGTCGTGCATCATCTGTTCGACTGCATCCGCCTGTGGAAGGAGGAATTCGGCATCGATGGTCTGCGGCTGGACGTCGCCTACTGCCTCGATAAGGATTTTCTCCGTCAGCTCCGCGCGTTCTGCGACTCGTTCGGCTCGGATTTCTTCCTCGTCGGCGAACTGCTGCATGGCGACTACAATCAGTTCGTCGGGGACGGTCTGCTGCACTCCTGCACGAATTACGAGTGCTACAAGGGTCTGTATTCCTCGATGAACAGCTACAATCTGTTCGAGATCACGCACTCCCTGCTGCGCCAGTTCGGCCCGGAAAACTGGACGCTGTACCGCGGCAGGCATCTGCTCTCGTTCGTCGACAACCATGATGTGACGCGCGTCGCGTCCATCCTCCAGAACCGCCGCCATCTGCCCCTCATCTACGCGCTGCTCTTCGGCATGCCGGGCATTCCGTGCATCTATTACGGCAGCGAATGGGGCGCGGAGGGAAACAAGCAGCAGGGCGACGACGCGCTGCGCCCCTCGTTCGACGCGCCTGAGTGGAACGCGCTGACCGACACCATCGCCGCGATGGCGAAGGCGCACCGTGAGAGCCGCGCACTGTGCTACGGTGACTTCCGGCAGCTCGTCCTCACCAACAGGCAGTGCATCTGGGAGCGGTGTGCGGACGGCGAGCGTGTGCTCATCGCGGTCAATATCGACGACCAGCCGTATACTGCGCACTTCGACGCGAAATGCGGCCGCGCGGTCGACCTCATCACCGGAGAGCCGCATGATTTCGGCGGCGGCAGCGAGCTGCCCCCCTGCTCGGCGTTTTTCTGGAAGTGCGAGCGCTGAAGCCGGATTTCCCGTAAAAAAGGCGTCTCAAGAGCAGATCCCCTGCGAAGATTTTTCGCAGGGGATTTTTAACGAGCAGAAAAAGTCGACAGCAAAGTTTTTCGGCAGTCTAAAAAAGGTGCTTCCGCATAAACGGAAGCACCTTCTGTTATCTGTAATATGAAATTACTTGAGGACAACCTCGCCGCCGAGACCGGTGTGCTTGGTGATGTACTCACGGCCCATCTTAGCGTACTCGAACGGATTAGCCTTAGCCGGGTCCTGCTCAGCCTCGACCATGATCCAGCCGGAGTAACCAGCCTTGTCAAGCAGGTCGAATACCTTGTCGAACTCTACGCAGCCGTCCGGATCGCCCGGTACGGTGAAAGCGCCAGCGCGGACAGCGTCCAGGAAGGACCAGTGCTCAGCGCGAGCCTTCTCAACCAGCGGCATACGCATGTTCTTCAGATGAACGTGACCAACGCGGTCAGCGAACTTCTCGAGCATCTTGACCGGATCCTCGCCTGCGAAGGTGAAGTGGCCGGTATCGAAGCACAGGAATACGTACTTCGGATCGGTGTTCTCCATCAGACGGGTGGTCTCTTCAACGGTCTGGCATACGGTGCCCATGTGATGATGGAAGCAGGTGCGGATGCCGTACTTCTCCATGGACAGCTTGCCCAGCTTGTTCAGGCCGGTGGTGAAGCGATCCCACTCCTCGTCGGTCAGAACGCGCTTCTTGTCGTCGAGAACCGGGGTGTCGAGCTGGCCCTGGATGGAGCCGGACTGCTCAGAAACGTTGATAGCGGTAGCGCCAACGTAGGACAGGTACTCGAGCTCCTTGACGAACTCAGCCTCAACCTCTTCGTACGGCTTGTCAACCAGGAAAGAGGAGAACCACTTGGAAGCGATGGTCATGTTGCGAGCGTCCAGCATGTGCTTGAGGACGGTCTTGTCTTCCGGGTACTTGTGGCCGACTTCGCAGCCGTCGAAACCAGCGAGCTTCATCTCAGAGATGCACTGCTGGAAGGTGTTCTCGTCGCCGAGATCCCACATATCATCATTGGACCAGCCGATCGGGCAGATACCCAGTCTTACTTTCTTCGGATCTAACATAGTTATTCCCTCCATAATCTTCTCTCTGCGTCTGCACATAAACAAACACATTTTGATATTCTTATTGTACCCTTATGCACGTTAAATGTCAAACGCATTTTTTCGCGGGCAGGACTTGTGCAGGCTGCCGCATTCCGAGCAATTTGCAACCGTGCGTGCGCGTGCACGCTCATTTTCAGCGAAAACCGCGCGAGTTTTCTCCCCGCGCGGTCAAATTGGCTTTCTGAACTTTTTTACGCAGAAACCGACTTCGGCATCAGATGCGCGCCACGCCGCTGTCTCGCGCCGCCTGCGCGACCGCGTCCGCGACCGTGCGGATGACCTTCTTGTCGAACGCCATCGGCATGATGTACTCTGCGGTCAGCTCTTCATCAGAGACACAGGACGCGATCGCCTTTGCCGCCGCGAGCTTCATCTCCTCGTTGATGTCGCTTGCGCGGACGTCGAGCGCGCCGCGGAAAATGCCCGGGAACGCGAGCACATTGTTGATCTGGTTCGGATAATCCGAACGGCCGGTGCCGACAACAGCCGCGCCTCCCTTCTTTGCGTCCTCCGGCCAGATCTCGGGGACCGGATTTGCCATCGCGAACACCATCGGGTCCTTCGCCATGGTGGAGACCATCTCGGCAGTCAGCACCTGCGGCGCAGACATGCCGAAGAATACGTCGGCGCCCTTGACCGCGTCGGCCAGCGTGCCGGTCATGTGGCCGCGGTTGGTGACCTTCGCCATCTCCTCCTGCGCCGGGTTGAGGCGCTCGTCGCCCTCGCAGACGATGCCGAAGCGCTCGACCATCGTGATGTCCTTTACGCCGAGGAACATCAGGAATTTGGTGACTGCGATCGCCGCCGCGCCGCAGCCGTTGACGACCATCTTGATCTCGTCCACCTTGCGGCCGGTCAGGCGGCAGGCGTTGAGCAGCGCCGCGCCGCAGCAGACCGCCGTGCCGTGCTGGTCATCATGAAATACCGGAATGTCACAGACCTCCTTGAGGCGGCGCTCGATCTCGAAGCAGCGCGGAGCGGCGATGTCCTCAAGATTAATGCCGCCGAACGAGCCGGAGATCAGCTGGACCGTGCGCACGATCTCGTCAACATCCTTGGACGCAACGCAGAGCGGGAACGCATCGACGTCCGCGAACGCCTTGAACAGCGCGCACTTGCCCTCCATGACCGGCATGCCGGCGAGCGGGCCGATGTCGCCCAGACCGAGGACTGCCGTGCCGTCGGTAATGACCGCAACGAGATTGTGGCGGCGCGTGTATTTATAGCTGAGGGACGGATCGTCCTTGATCTTGAGGCACGGCTCGGCTACGCCGGGCGTGTAGGCGATGGAAAGATCGTCCTTGCTGTTCACCTCACAGCGGGCAACGACCTCGATCTTGCCTGCCCATTTTTCATGTGCCTCGAGTGCGCGTTCTTTTACGTCCATGTTCTGTTCCTCCGTTATCGTTCTGTGTTCCGTCGGGCGGAAATTCATATCTATACATATTATAACGGCCGCATTCGCTTTCGTAAATAGGTAGTTTGTACAAAGCGTGTATCCTCTGTATCCTCCGCACCTGACTGCGCGGTCGCGAGACCGGTCTCCTTTCTGTTTTCGCGCACAGCGAGACCGGTCTCCCATGCCGCTGCTTCAGCTTTCCTGCTGCCGTTTTTTCCAGTGCCGCAGCTGCGGAACGACCGCTTCCATATGCGCCCTTACCTGCTCCGCAGGCCAGCTTTCGCTCGCCGTGTGCTCAACGCAGAAGTCGATCAGCTGCTGCTCACTGTCATATTTGAATTCGCCGTCTGCATAGCACCATTTGCAGTAATCCTCATTGAACGAGCCGTTGATTTCCCGGCTCATGGTCCCGTCCTCGAGCGGCATGCCGCAGCACTGACAGATCAGCTGTCGCGGAGAACCCAGCAGCGTATTGATCGAAACATCGAACACCCCGGAAAGCAGCTTGAGCGTCTCCACATTCGGCGTGGTCTCCCCTTTTTCCCATCGCGAGACCGCCTGACGGGTCACGAAAACCTTTTCCGCCAGCTCATCCTGTGTCATTTTCTTTTCCGTTCTCAGACGCTGCAGAACATCCTTCGTTTCCATATGTATCATCTCCTTGACAGAACCTTATCACAAACAAGGCCGGCAGGCAAGCAACCCGCTGTTGCCCTCAGACCTGCTGCCTGCGCAGCAGCCTCGGCAGGACATAGGCAAGACCGCAGGCGGACACGACCGCTGCGGTGATGTCGGAAATCGGCTCGGAGAACATGACGGCTGTCGCGCCGAACAGCGGCGGCAGGACAAATACGCACACGAGGAACAGCCCCTTGCGCAGCATGGAGAACGTCAGACCCCAGCGGATCAGCCCCATGCCGGTCATGCCGTCCACCGCCGGGTACTGTATCGCGAGACCGAGCACGCCGAGCGAATACGTGCGTATCATGTACGACGCCATATCGATATACGCCGGGTCTCTGGTGAAAATCCGTACAAAAGAGCCGGAAACCGTCTGCGCGAGAACGAACATCAGGCCGCAGAACACCACGCACAGCAGGATGATGCCACGGAACGCCTGCGCGATGCGCTTCGTATTGCCTGCGCCGTAGTTATAGCCGAGGATGGACTGCGTGCCTGCCGTGATGCCGCCGAGCGGCATGGTGATGATGAGCATGAAGCTCTGCATGACCGCCGCGCACGCGATGAGCATATCGCTGTCCGCGCCGCCGTATCTGCGCAGCATGATGTTCACCGAAATGAGCAGCACGTTGTCGAGCGCGATGATGAGCGCCGGCGAGAGACCGACCTGCACGATGCGGCGCATCCAGCCGGGATTGACCGGCTGCCGGGTGATGCCGACCGCCGCTTTGCCGCCGAGCAGGAAGCGCAGGATATACGCCGTCGAGCAGATCTGGGAAAACACGGTCGCGAGCGCCGCGCCGCGCACACCCATGTTCAGCACAAAGATGAAAACCGGGTCGAGCGCGATATTGACCGCCGCGCCGAGCATGACCGACCGCATCGCCGTCGAGGCAAAGCCCTGGCTCATCGTGATCTGATTGAGGCCGTAGCTCATCACCGCGAACACCGTGCCCGAGACATAGGTCGTAAAATACGCCTCGGCGTACTCCCACAGCGCCTCGCTGCATCCGAAGGTGAACAGAATCTGCCGCCGGAACACGAGCAGCGGCACGGTTGCCATAACGCTGAGCGCGAGCAGCAGATAAAAGCTGTTCGCAACGATCTGCCGCGCGCCGTCCATGTCGCGCCGCCCCATGCGGATGCTCATCAGCGGACCGCCGCCGAAGCCGATCAGCGCGCCGAGTGCGGTGATCATCGTCACCACCGGCGCACAGACGCCGACGCCCGCAAGCGCGGCATCGCCTGCGTTCGCGATATGGCCGACATACATGCGGTCCACAACGCTGTATAATATATTGACGAACTGCGCCAGCATGGCCGGTATCGCGAGCTGCAAAACCAGCTTCCCGACCGGCGCGGTGCCGAGAGGGCTGTCCTGATGCGTCATAGCCTTCACCCCATCCGTAAATCCTGTCCTCATTATATCGTTTTCGTCCGATAGAGTAAAGAGAAAAATGCCCTGACAGGGTGTCAGGGCATTGCATGTTTAGAGATGATCGTTCTTTACAAATTTTACGGTGTACGCTTCTGCATAGCTGCTGTATTTGAGCGCCGAGCTGTTTCCCGGGTCAGAGAACGCATCAATCGCCACCAGAATCTGCGTGCCATCCGTGCGGAATGTGCGCACAAGCAGTGGAATCTCCACATCGACCGCCAGATCGTCAATCTTTTCTTCCTGCATGGCCACAGACGAGGTCAGCCGCTCTGTCGGCAGGCCGCTCAGCTTGGACGAGTCAGCAAACTGCATGGAGCCGCCGAAGTCGTCAGACTGAATATTGATATTGTATTCCGTATTGACCGCATCGGTTTCCGGATCGAACTGGATGATACCGCTGCTTTTCCCGACTTCCTCGGAATTCACCGTGAAAAGACCGTAATCATCCTTGTTCCACGCGCTGCCATCCCATTCATAACGCTGGATTTCAATTCCGTTGGCGTCCGCATGATTACCGGAAAATTCATACTTCACAGACTTGTCAATCTGTGCTGTATTCGCTTTCTTCTCCACCGGCGCGATGGCAATGGTATTATCCGCCGGCTGTGTCTTTGTCTGTCCGCACCCGCTCAAAATCCCCACAAGAGCCAGTGCCGCTAACGCTGCGTGCCGTTTTTTCATACGGATCGCCTCCTTTTACTGTTGTGCTTACAGTATAGCAGATTTGGGTGATATTGTCTATTTCCAGACCATGCAAAATCTGCGCTTGCTTCTGTGCAAAGTAACGGCAAAAAAGCGCTCCGGCAAAGCCGGAGCGCTTTCGATGCAAATATTTACTTCGCGTATCTGCGGAAGGAAATTAACCGTTCTTGCGAGCGATTGCCTTCTTAGCAGCCTCTACGATGTGAGCAGCGGTCAGACCGTACTCCTCGCGCAGGAAGGACTCAGCGCCTACCTGACCGAAGCGATCCTCTACGCCTACCATCTCCATCGGAACCGGGTTGTTCTTGATAACAACGTTAGCAACAGCAGAACCCAGACCAACCTTGACCTGATGGTTCTCAGCGGTTACGATAGCGCCGCACTCAGCAGCGGAGTCGAGGATGAGCTGCTCGTCGAGCGGCTTCCAGGTGAACATATCGATGACCTTGGCGGAGATACCCTCAGCAGCCAGCTGCTCCTGAGCCTTCAGAGCCTCGTCGACCATGATGCCGGAAGCGATGATAGCAACGTTCTTGCCTTCCTTCAGGGTAACGCCCTTGCCGATCTCGAAGTCAGAGCCGTCGCCGTAAACGGTGGTGAAGCCCTTGCGGATCATGCGCATGTAGGAGAACTTGCCGGATGCTGCCAGCTTCTTGGTCAGGCAGTTGATCTGAGCGTAGTCAACCGGGTCGATAACGACTGCTTCCGGTACGGACATGTACAGAGCGCAGTCCTCGAACGGCATATGGGTGCCGCCGTTGTATGCAGCGCATACGCCGGGGTCAGAGCCGATCACGTGTACCGGTAGCTTAGCGTAAGCTGCGGACATGAAAGCCTGGTCAAATGCACGGCGGGATGCGAAGCAGCCGAAGGAGTGCATGAATACGGTGCGGCCGGTAGCGGCCAGACCTGCTGCAACGCCCATAGCGTTAGCCTCTGCGATACCTGCGTTTACGGTCTGCTCCGGGAAAGCCTTTGCCAGCTTGCCGGTGTTGATGCAGTTCTCAAGGTCGCAGTCTACGTGCATTACCTTGCTGTCCTTCTCCATGAGGTCCAGCATAGCGGTAACGAAACCATCACGGTTGTTACGAGAGTCCTTCTCGTGCTTGCCAATCAGAGTAAAGCTCATGTTTATTACCTCCCTTACTGTGCCTTGATCTCTGCGAGCTTCTTCTCAGCAGCAGCAATGGCTTCATCCCACTGCTCCTTGCTCGGCTGAGAGGAGTGCGCGCCGGTGCCTTCAGCGAACGTTGCGCCGAGGCCCTTAACGGTATTCAGCACAATGCAGGTCGGCTTGCCCTTGGTGTCGTAAGCGAGCTGGATTGCGTCGTAGATCTGCTCTACGTCGTTGCCGTCCTGAAGCTCGATTACGTTCCAGCCAAAAGCGTCAAACTTGGCGCCGATGCCCTTGCCATGGCTCATGACCTTGTCAACTGCACCGTCGAGCTGATACTTGTTGTCGTCTACGAAGCAAATGAGGTTGTCGAGCTTGTAGTGAGCAGCGAACTGAGCTGCCTCCCAAACCTGACCCTCGTCGCACTCGCCGTCGCCGACGAATACGAATACGTGGTTGTCACGGCCGTCGAGCTTGTTGCCAAGAGCGGCGCCGGTAGCGGTAGACATGCCCTGGCCCAGAGAGCCGGTGGTCAGGTCAACGCCCGGGGTCTTGGTACGGTCGGTATGGGACGGGAAGTTGGTGTGCGGCTGGTTGAGGGTATAAGCCTCCTCGACCGGATAGAAGCCCTTCAGGCCGAGGGTAGCGTACATAGCCGGACCTGCGTGGCCCTTGGACAGTACGCACCAGTCACGATCCTCCCAGTGCGGGTTCTTCGGATCTACCTTCATAACCTCACCGTACAGAACTGCCAGCGCGTCGATAACGGACATTGCACCCGGTACATGGCCGAAGCCAAGCGAACCGACGGTCTTCAGGGTCTCCACACGGATTTCCTGAGCAAATACGCGAAGCTCCTGCATCTTTTCTGCTTTCTGCATTGCATACACCTGCCTAATTCATAAGTATTTTCTCTTATCGCGCCGTGACGCAGTGTGCCGCGCCGGCGCACAGCGGCGCCTTACCGCTGTATACGATTACAGTGTATCACCAAACCGCTCAGATTTCAACCGAAAATCGTGTTTTTTCAGATAAAAATTCCGCTCTCCTCTGCCGCTGCTGCGTCGATTTTCCGCGGAAATGCGAAAAAAACGTATTTTTTTATCCATCTCCCGTCTCGCGTTTTCCGTCCTTTTTACAGAAAATCCCGGGGCTTCTCTGCCTGTTTTCCGCCATTTGCTGCGAAACTCTGCACTTTTCTGTATATTCGTGCAGTCACGAAAAACCACAACTTACCCATCATCTCACCTTTTTTATTTTTCGAAATAAAATTTTACGGCCCTTAAACCCCTGTGTTTTCGTTATTTTCACCAGTTTTTCATCCTGCACCGCCTGTCTCTTTGCTTTTTCACCAAATTTTACCCCTGATTTCTGGCTTTCTGTGCAGTAGACAACTTGCGCATAATTTGATAAACTATAAAGGTACATTGTGGACTTGTTTGGATATTTTTCAAGGAGCAGCATGAAAATGAAGGTCAGCCGATTGAACTCCATAGAGCAGTATGTGATCTCGCGCGAAACCGTCAGCATCGACGAGTTGTGCGAGGTTTTCGGCGTGTCCAAAAATACCATCCGCCGCGATCTGAACGAGCTGGAAATGCGCGGCCATATTACAAAGGTATATGGCGGCGTGACCGCGACCGTGCCCTCGGGCGCGGTGCCGACCCCCATCCGCTCCAGCCTCAACACCGTGGACAAATCGCTCATCGGCCGTCTGGCGGCAGAGGAGGTTGAGGACGGCGACACCATCTTCATCGACTCCGGCACGACCACGCTCTGTCTGCTGCGGTTTCTCGTGGCGAAAAAGCGCATCACGATCATCACGCACTCGCTCGGCGCACTGAGCGAGGCCTCCAAATACGACAACCTCAACATCATTTCGCTCGGCGGCATTTACAGCCCCACGACCGACTCGTTCGTCGGCCTTTCCGCGATCGAGGCGCTGTCCTCCATGCGCATCAACAAGGCGTTCATGGGCGCGACCGGCGTTTCGCTGACCGCCGGCATGACCAACACGACCTTCCTCGAGGCCGAGATCAAGCGCGCGGTCGTGCATCGCGCCGACAGCATCTACGGCATGGCGGACTCGTCCAAGATCGGCCGCGAAGCCATCGTCACCTTCTGCCACCTCAAGGATCTCACCGCGTTCATCACCGACCGCGAACCGCCGAAGGAATACGTCGACCTGTGCCGTCAGGAAAACGTCAAGCTCCGCTACGAATAAAATTTGAGATGAATTTGCCCCCGGCAGAAAATCTGCCGGGGGCTTTATTTTGCATTATTATATCAGATTGCCCGTCAGCACACGGTTGATGAGCGCGACGATCTCGTTTTTCAGGATGGGCTGCGGCTCGGTGATCCACTTTTCCATCATGCCGACGATGCCGGTCGCGAGAAAACGCGCCGCATAAGCGTCCTCCACGCTTCGGAACGGACGCATTTCCAGATGGCACTCCTCGAGCACCGTGATCATCTTGCGTCCGAAGCCTTCCACGCCCGTGCCGCGCACGAGCGCGCGGACGATCTCGCGGTTCTCCTCCAGATAATCCACCGCACGCGCCAGGACCGGCTGAAGATTGCTCGTCCCGCTCGGATGCAGATCCGCGATCAGCTCGCGGAAATCCTCGATCATCTCCGCCTCGATCTTTTCGCGCAGATCATATACATCGCGGTAATGCGCATAGAATGTGCCGCGGTTGATGTCCGCCTCGCGGACCACGTCGGTTACTGTGATGCTCTGAAAATCCTTCTGCTGCATCAGCCGGGTCAGAGCCTGCCGCAGCAGCTTTTTCGTGCGCCGTATGCGCTTATCCTCCTGTACTGCTCCTGTCATGTTCCCTCTCCTCCGTTCAGACCGCGTTCAGCTTTTCTCTGTCCCTTTCGGCTAAACACACGTTATTGAACATTTTCTTTCTCTTTGTTCTTTTACATACACATTATTTATATTTGCCTATTGTGTTCGTTAACCTTATGTACTATACTATATCACGAAAAGAAATCCGATACAATATCTATTTTCCCGAAAGTTGGTGTTTTCCTTGTGAAACTTAACGGACACAATCCGGTTGATTTAATCATTAACCACAGAAAACTGATCGAAAAGGTATTTACCATACTCGTCGTGTTCAGCCTCATCTGCATCCCGATGGTCGGCATCAACTACGACCTGACCAAGTACCTTCCCGACTCCTCCCCGTCCGCGCAGGCGCTCGACATCATGGAGGACGAGTTCACCTATCCCGGCATGGGCCGCGTAATGCTCCATGACGTGACGCTTTACGAAGCGAAAAACATCAAGGACCGCATCGCAGATGTTGAGGGTGTGGACATGGTCATGTGGGCCGACATGACGACCAACATCTACGGTTCGAGCGAATTCATCGACTACGACGACATCGACGACTACTATCACGAGGACGACCAGTCCGCCTACATGGACGTCATCTTCGAGGACAAGGACTCGTCCTCTCAGACGCACAAGGCCGTCCGCCAGATCGAGCAGATCGTCGGCGACCGCGGACTCGTCGCCGGCTCCGCCGTATCCGACACCAACCTCGGCCCGACCATCAACAAAGAGGTCGCGCGCGTCATGGTGCTCGCGGTCATCATCATTTACATCATCCTGACCATCACAACGACTTCGTGGTTCGAGCCGGTGATGTTCCTGTCCGTTCTCGGCATCGCCATCATCATCAACATGGGCTCGAACATTATCCTCGGCGAGATCTCGTTCCTGTCCAACGCGGTCGGCGCGGTGCTCCAGCTCGCCTGCTCGATGGACTATTCGATCTTCCTGCTGCACTCATTCACGCAGGAGCGCGCGCAGGGCATCGAGCCGGAGCAGGCCATGGCGAACGCATGGCGCAGCGCGTTCTCGTCCATTTTCGCCTCCGGCATGACGACGATCGTCGGCTTCGCGGCGATGTGTCTGATGAACTTCGGCATCGGCCCGGACATGGGCGTTGTCCTTGCCAAGGGCATCACCATCAGCCTGATCACTGTGCTGCTGCTCATGCCGGCGCTCATCCTGCGCTTTCAGGACATCGTTGCCAAAACGCAGCACCGTCCGTTCATCCCGCAGCAGAGCCGCGGCATGGGCAATTTCGCCTACCGCATCCGCCGTCCGCTGTTCATCTTCGTGCTGCTCATCATCATCCCGTGCTACATCGCGCAGGGCATGGCGAACTTCACCTACGGCAACGAGGCGGTCGCGAACTCCCCCGGCACGCCGGTCTATGAGGCCGAGCAGCAGATGAACGCCGCCTACGGCAAGAGCAACATGATGATCGCGCTCGTCCCGCTCGACAGCAGCCTGACCGAAAAGGCGATGACCGACGAGATCAACGACCTGCCTTACGTCAAGTACGCGCTCAGCCTGTCGTCCGTTCTGCCCGAGGGCATCCCCGAGGACTTCCTCCCTGAGAACATCACGAGCATCATGCACTCGAAGAACTGGGCGCGCGTGATCATCAACGTCCGCTCCTCCGGCGAGAGCGACGACGCGTTCAAGTTTGCCGACAATATCCGCGGCATCGTGGATCAATACTATCCGAACGAACAGACCTACCTCGTCGGCGTCACCCCGTCCACGCAGGACATCAAATCCATCATCGTGCCCGACTACAACCGCGTCAATATCGTTTCGCTGCTCGGCGTCGCGCTCGTTGTCGCGCTCACCTACAAGGCGCTCATCCTGCCCTTCGTCGTTCTCATCCCGATCGAGTGCGCGATCTTCATCAATACCGCTCTTCCGTACATCTACGGTCAGCGCACGATGTATCTCGGCTTCATCATCGTCGGCTGCATCCAGCTCGGCGCGACCATCGACTATTCCATCCTGCTGACCGGCAATTATCTGGACGCGCGAACGCAGGGCGACAAAAAGGAAGCCGCCATCCGCGCCGTCTCGATGAGCGCGGAGTCGGTCATGACCTCCGGCATGATCGTTATGACCGTTGCCTACGGCCTGTACTTTATGACCTCGGTCGAGGCGATCTCCAGTCTGGGCCGCCTGATCGGCCGCGGCGCGTTCATTTCGGTCATCATGGTACTGTTCTTCCTGCCGATGTGTCTGATGATCTTTGACCGGTTCATCGTCAAGCCTGACCACGCGGAACGAAAGCACGCGAAGATGAACCGCATCCATGCGATGAAGATCAAGCTGCCGACGCTCAGCGCGCTGCATGAGCAGCGTCTGCGCCTGCATCAGCAGATCCGCGAAAACCGTCATGCACGCCACAAGCAGACGCGCGCCAAGTGGAACAATCTGCTCCACGGCAAGGGCTTCACCCTGCCCGAGCAGCCGGATAACGGCGAGGGCATCGAAACGCCCGAGACCGCGAAGCGCACGCTGCCGAAGCGCGTCCGCATGCGGCTGAAGGCACGGCTCGACCGCCGCAAGGCGCGTCTGAGCGACCTGATTTCCGCAAGAAAGAACGACAACGATAAGAGCAACACGGAGGAAAACGACAATGAAAAGAAATAAGCTGCGCCGCGTTACCGCGACCGCACTCTTGCTTTCGTTCGCGCTGCCGCAGTGCGCCCAGGCCGCCGCTCCGACAGTCGAGACCGACGAAACCGTATACATCAACATGGATTACTACGGTGCGCCGACCAACACGCGCATCGTCAAGGGCGTAAACCTCAACGGCCACACCGAATTCACGGATTTCGGAGACTACAAGGACGTTTACAATATGTCCACCTTTGACGAGCCGACCCTCAAGGAGGACTCGGTCTACTGGAAGCTGAACACCGACAAGAACCGCTTCTACTACGAGTGCATCCCGAACGACACGGTCAACATCCAGATGCCGTGGAACTTCGATGTTTCCTACAAGCTCAACGGCGTTCCGGTCGAAGCAGACCAGTGCGCCGGCGCGAGCGGCACCATTCAGATGGACATTCACGCCGTGCCGAACACCTACGCGAGCGACTACTACAAGAACAACATGATGCTGGTCTGCGCGACCGGCATCGACATGAGCAAGGCGCTCTCCATCGACGCGCCGGGCGCACAGATCCAGTCGTTCGGCACCTACAAGCTCGTCATGTTCATGGGCCTGCCGGGCGAGGAAAACACCTTCACCGTCCGCATCGGCTCGAATGACTTCGAGAGCATGGGTCTCATCATGTTCATGACCCCGGCGACCACCTCCGCACTCGACATCATGTCCAGCATGCGCGACATCAAGGACCGTCTGGAAAATTCGGGCGACAACCTCTATACCGGCGTCAGCTCCATGCTGAGCACCATGCAGGCCGTGCAGGGCAGCCTTTCCTCGATGTCGAGCGGCATTTCCGGTATCGATCAGGTGCGCAAACAGCTCATCAAGGACCGCGGCACGCTCGACCCGAGAACGGATGCGGCGCTGAACGCGCTCGATGAGCTGACCGGCAAGTCCGACTCGCTCATCCCCGAGCTGAACTCCGCCAAGGAGACGCTCACTGCCCTCAACGCCACCACGAGCAGCATCCTCACCACCCTCGAGGAGTCCGGCGAGGATATTCCTGAGTACCAGAAGCTGCTGAACGACGTCAAGACCTCGCTCGGCAATCTGGAGAATCTGTTCGACGACCTCGACGACGAGACCGACAACAGCAGCTGGACCATCGCCCAGATCCGCAGCGCGAGCGAGGATTTGAGCAAGGAACTCGAAGCGCTGACAAAGGACCTCAAGAGTCTGTCGGGCAGTCTGGATGACCTTGATCTGGAAACCCCGGTTTCCACCGAACTGAAAAACTACGTCTCTGCTATGACCTCTTCGACCGCTCAAAGCGCTGGCAAAGATGCTTCTCAGAAAAAATATCTTGAAATCATGTCGACCATTACGCGTGACATGTCTGATGAAGAAAAAGCTGAAATCGAAGAAAAAGCCAAGGCCGAAGCGGCTAAGGCAGGCGAAGCTGCCGGTGCCGCCGCTGTTCAGTCCTCGGCAGCCTACAACAACGCTCAGGCGCTCGCCGCACTCATGACCGGCATCAAGAGCGGTTCTTCGGCTGTCACATCCGACATGCAATCCATGACCAAGCAGCTCAAAAGTGTCACAGAGGAAATGTCCGACCTGCTCAACGCGACGAACTCCCTGCTCAAGGACCTTGAGGACATCGCGGACGTATTCGACGAGTATAAGGGTCTGCCGCAGGACTTCACCGCTGAGGGCAAGAAGCTGACCGAGCTTGCGAACGGCTCTCTCGACCGCGTGAACAAGATGCTCGCCGATATTCCAGCGCTGCGCGAGTCGCTCGACAGCCTCACCAAGACCGCGACTGCTTCCATCGACAAGACGACCGACCTCATGAGCTCGACCACCAAGGCGCTCTCGACCTCCTACGACCTCATGAACACCGCCAACAGCGTGCTCCGTTCGGTCCGCAGTCAGGCGGACGCCAGCACCCAGACCACGATCGACAGCCTGCTCGATACGCTCGGCAAGCTCTCCGGTTCGACCGCATCCGGTCAGATGCAGACCGCGACCAACTCCATCCACTCCGCCGTCAAGGACGCGGAGACCGACCTCGAGGACGACACCAACGTGCTCAACATCGACACCTCGGCTGACCTCGAGTCTGTCACATCGAGCATGAACCCCTCCCCGTCCAGCCTTCAGTTCATCCTGCGCACCGAGGAGATCTCGGTGGACGATGATGACGACGACGGCATCTCCGATCAGGACGCCGCAGACGAAGGCGTATTCGCCCGCATCTGCAACATCTTCAAAAAGCTGTTCACCGCCATCACCGGCGTGTTCGCGTCGGACGATTGACCGCATACTGCAAAGCACCGCTTCCACATGGAGGCGGTGCTTTTTTGCGCAGAAAAACACCTCGCAGACAGCATTTCTGCGAGGTGTTCGTTTTTATGCCTGCGCCGCGTCGTTCAGACGGGACAGGTACTTGTTCTGATAGAACTTCAGCTTGCTCTCGAACTGAGGACCGGACTTGAACTCCGCCTTCGCATAGGCGTGCGTGTCGAATTCCTCTGCGCCCTCGACGAGCTGAATGGTGTAGATCGCGATGTTCGAGCAGTGATCGCTGATCTTCTCAAGGTCGTGCACGATGTCGAGGAAGTGAATGCCGGTCTGCATCGTGCAGCCGCCCTCGCCAAGGCGCTCGATATGACGGCTCTTGAGCTGCTCCTTCATGGTATCGACGACCTCCTCGAGCGGCTCAACGCTGCGCGCGAGCGAAACCGACTGCGTAACATACGCCTCGACCGTCATGTCGAGAACCTCGCTGACTGCGTCCGTCATGGTGTGCAGCTCGTTCATCGCGGTCGCGGAGAAGCTCAGACCTGCCTGACGGAACTCGTCGGCGCGGTCGAAGATATTCTGCGCATAGTCGCCGATCTTCTCGAAGTCGGACAGCGAGTGCATCATCTCTGCGCTCTGGCGGCGCTGATCGACCGAGCGCACGTTGTGCATCGTGGTCAGGTAGCGGCCGATCTCAACCTCTGCGCGGTCGAGGAACGCCTCGTGTTCGCGGAAGATCTCCTCGCTGGCCGCACTGCCGCCGAACATCGGGTCGACCGCAAGGTGGAAATTGCTCTTCGCCGCCTCGCCCATGTCAGCGATGCAGCGCTGCGCCTGATCGAGCGCGAGAGCCGGCGTGGTAAGGAAACGCGGCTCGAGCTTCGCAAGCGGGTCCTCCTGCGTCTCGCCGGTCGGCACGCTCCACCTTGCGAGCTTGACCAGCAGACCGGTGAACGGCAGGAACAGCAGGGTGCAGGTCACGTTGAACAGCGTGTGGAAGTTCGCGATGCCGCCCTTGTCGATCGGATTTTCCCAGAACGAGAAGCCGACCGCGTACTGCACGGCATAGATCGCGACCAGAAACGCGATCGAACCGATGAGGTTGAAGTAGAAGTGCACCATCGCGGTGCGGCGCGCGTTCTTCGAGCCGCCGAGCGAGGACAGGAACGCGGTGATACAGGTACCGATATTCTGACCG
Source organism: Agathobaculum hominis (assembly GCF_014288055.1). Taxonomy (NCBI): domain Bacteria; kingdom Bacillati; phylum Bacillota; class Clostridia; order Eubacteriales; family Butyricicoccaceae; genus Agathobaculum; species Agathobaculum hominis. The sequence goes on along the minus strand of NZ_JACOPK010000011.1, from coordinate 58,231 downwards.
AGGATGATCGGGATAGCGGCAGAATAGGTGATCGCGCCCGTCGTGGACAGCGCCTGCAGGATACCGACCGACGCCGAGGACGACTGGATGATCGCAGTGACGCCCGCGCCAACCACAACGCCGAGCACCGGGTTGGAGATCGCTGCAAACAGATCGGCAAACTGCGGCAGATCCGCGAGCGGCGCGACCGCGCCCTCCATGACCGCCATGCCGATGAACAGGATGCCGAAGCCGGTGAAAATGTCCGCGATGTCGCGCGTGCGGCGCTTTTTCGCGAGCATCATGATGATAACGCCCACCAGAACGATGATGTAGGCGAGATTTTTCGGCTTGAGCAGATCCATGAACAGGTTGCCCGAGCCGTCGCCGCCGCTCAGACGCAGGATCTGCGCGGTGACGGTCGTACCGATATTCGCGCCCAGGATAACGCCGACCGACTGCTTGAGCGTCATGATGCCTGCGTTAACAAAGCCGACCACCATGACCGTCGTCGCAGACGAGGACTGAATGACCATCGTCACGACCATGCCCATGATAAGAGCGGTAAAGACGTTGCCCGTCATTTTTTCCAGAGTTTTTTCCAGCTTGGAACCGGCAGCGCGCTCCAGTCCCTTTCCCATTGTCGTCATACCGTAAATGAACAGCGCCAGTCCGCCGATCATCTGCACGATTGACAGCACATCAAATTCCATACGCTTCCTCCGTTTCACATTCTCTAAATTATCTCTTTACGAAACGCATACATTTTAAGTGTATCAGCAGGAGCGCATCCTGTCAATTCCAAAGGATGAAAAATAAACGCAAACTTTACGCCTGCGCTCGTTCATTATGTTGCATTTCTGCTGCATTCGGCATATTGGTCTATGCCATCCGCATCATGCTGTAATTGAGATACGCCGCAAACAGCAGCCATGCCGCATACGGCATGAGCAGCCTGCCTGCGGCTTTGTCGAGGCGGGAAAACGCTGACAGCGCTGCAAGCACGAGCGCGAGCAGCAGGAGCAGCCACCAGAACGCGACAGCGTACTCCTGCGCCCGGAAATACAGCAGCGGCCAGACGAAATGCACGGCGAGCTGCACATAATAAAGCATGAGCGCGTTTCGGCTCTCCTGTGTGCCGAGGCGGTGCACTCTGCGGCTCGCCGCCCCCATCAGCAGATAAAGCACGGTCCATACGGCCGGGAATACCCATGCGGGCGGTGCGAACGGCGGCTGCGGCAGCGCACTGTACTGCGCCATGGCATCCATCGTCAGCACCGCGGCGGCCCCGCCGACAGCAAGCGGCAGCACGGTCAGAAAAATCCCCATTCTCCCCTCTCCTTTGCCTTATCATATGCAGAGAGCGCGAGGATTATCCGGCCGGCTGCCGCCTGCCTGCTCAGAATTCCTTTTTCTGATAAATTTTGATCCCGATCTGCCAGCAGAGGACGTAAACCGCTCCGCAGACCGCGAGACAGCCGGCGAGGAATGCCGCGAACCTGCTCACGGGCCAGCTGTCCATGCCGCCGACCGCCTGTACCAGACGGTTGAACGCCGGATGGTTTTTCAGCGCGGTCAGCGCGATGATCGGCACCCACACGACGCCCAGCAGAAAATACCGGCCGCGTTCCGTGCCGAAGCGCAGGATGAGGACAAATTCGATGCCCATCAGCAGCAGAGCAGCTGCCTCGCAGCCAAGCAGGCCGAGCAGGTTTTCCGCAAGCGAACCGTCGCGGTGCACTGCGCTGAACACCATCGTCAGAACCACACCGAGCAGCAGCAGCGCGGCGTTAAGCGCAAGGCTGACCGTGAACTTGCTGCTCACGATATCGCGCCGCGAGACCGGCAGCGTCAGGCTGAGCCTGTCCCAGCCGTAGGCGTGATCCGTGCTCATCAGTGTCGCCGGACCCATGACCGACAGCATCGTGACCAGGAACGGTATGAATGCGCTGCCTCCATAGGCAAACGCCGAGACTGCCATGACGGCGAATACCCACAGAAGCGCCTTCATCGAGCGGCGGATATTCATCCAGTCCGCAAAAAGCATCGCTTTCATCGTACTTCCTCCCCTTTTGTCAGAAACATCATGATCTGTTCCACGCTGACCGGCTCGACCGGCCAGTTTTCCGGGATGCCGTCCCGTTTGACCAGTGCCTCGCAGCCAAATGCGCCCTTTCGCACCGCTCGGACTGCGTCCGGGTCGAGCGCGTCCAGCTGCTCCTCCGTGCAGCGCAGCACGCCGTGACGGTCGATCAGCTCGTCCCGTCCCTCACTCAGCAGTATGCGGCCGTGATGGATAAACGTGATATTGTCCGCGATCTTGTCGAGGTCGCTCGTGATGTGGCTGGACAGCAGCACGGCGTGCGTTTCGTCCTGCATGAAATCGTACAGCAGGTCGAGCACCTCGTCCCTCACGACCGGGTCAAGCCCGCTCGTCGCCTCGTCCAGAATCAGCAGCTCCGCGCCGTGCGAGAGCGCCGCTGCGATGGACAGCTTCATTTTCATGCCGCGCGAATAATCCTTGATGGCCTTGCGGCGCTCGATGCCGAAGCGGTCGAGATAGGACGCGAACTGCGCCCCATCCCATGCGCGGTAGGCTCTGCCGAGCAGCGTGTCCACCTGCGCGGCGTTCATCGTGCTCAGAAAGCCGCCGTCCTCCAGCACCGCGCCGATGCGCTCACGCACCGCCGCATCATCTGCGCGTCCGCCGAGCACCTCAATTTCGCCGCTGTCCTGCCGCACAAGGTCGAGAACAGTCTTGATGAGCGTCGTCTTTCCGGCGCCGTTTTCGCCGACCAGACCCATCACGCAGCCGCGCGGCAGAGTCAGATTGACGCTGTCCAGCGCAAATCCTTCGTATTTTCTGGTCAGTCCTCTGATTTCGAGTGCGTTCTTCATTGATTTCCCCCCTCAAAAGCCGTCTGTGCGATCTCCATGAACTCCTCCGCGGTCACTCCGCCCTGCTTCGCCGCGCGCACCGCCTGTGCCAGATGCGCCTCTACGGCGCGGAGCTGTTCCTCGCGCAGCCGCGCGCCGCTCACCTGCGCGACAAAGCTGCCGCGTCCGGTCTGCGTGACGATCAGCCCCTCGCGTTCGAGTTCTTCATACGCGCGCTTTGTCGTGATGACGCTGATGCGCAGCTCCCTTGCGAGCAGCCGCATGGACGGCAGCGCCTGCCCTGCCGCAAGCTCGCCCGAGACGATCTTCGCCCGGAGCTGCCGCGTGATCTGCTCGTAGATCGGAGCGCTGTCCGTGTTGGAAAGAATGATGTTCACGCTCTCCCTCCTCCGTTTATTGTATATACTCATTATATACAATATCCACGCTTTGTCAAGTCCCCTGCCGTCGATTATTCAACTTTCACAAACAGCGTTTTGTACGAACCTTTCTCTTTATTTTTGTTGCATATGCTCATTTTCAGCCGTCAAATAAGCACCCGCTAACTCAACGAATATTTAGTCGAAATGACGAAATATTTAGCTTGCATTTGTGCAACTTTCGCGCTATACTGAACTTGTCAAAAGGAAGAGCAAGTAAACGCTCCCCCATAAAATACATCCTTGCAGCTGCGGCCAGCGCAGCATATCCTAACTTAGATCACCTCTCTTTTTCCTTTCTTTTTACTCTTTTTTCTTTGTGAAATCGAAACTCCCTTTTCGATTTCGCGCAGGAAAGCGAACCGCTCCCGGTTCGCTTTTTTGTTTTAAGGCGGTCGAAAAACTGCGTTTTTCCGACAAATGAAAAGGACGCTTTCCGTTTTCAGAAAGCGTCCTTTTCGTTTAACCTTGTTTACTTCTTGATGATCAGCGCCATGAACACGAGGTCGGTGTCTCCGGTGTTGTCGAGCGCGTGGCCGCTGTTGTCCGGGCAGAACGTCACATCGCCGGTCTTGACCGGGAAGGACTTCTCGCCGTCGTTATACGAGCCTTCGCCGCTCAGGATGTAATAGGTCTCGGTCTCGCCGTGGTGCTCGTGGAAGCCCAGCGTGCAGCCCGGCTCGATCGTTACCTTCGCGTACAGGCCGCACTTGCCGTCGAGCTCCGCTTCGCCGAGCAGGTGCTCGATGATCACATGACCCTTGCCGCCGGCCATCTTCTCTACCTTGTCGATTTTATGCTCGCTTGCAGTCGTCATCATAATAAATTTCCGCCTTTCCTGTCGCCGCTGTTTTGCAGCATTCTTATCATTTCCTATTATAGCGGTTGTTTTTCAAATTGCAAGCGCGGCAGAAAAGATTTTACAAACCGTAAACCGGGAAGCTGATGCGCACCTTAAACTGATCGCCGTCCACCTCGACCTCGAACATGCCGCCGCAGGCCTCGGTGTAGCTCTTTGCGATGGCGAGACCCAGACCGCTGCCCTCGGTCGAGCGCGCGGCGTCGCCCCGCACGAAGCGCTCCGTGATTTCGTCGGCGGCGAAGTCCATCTCATAGTTTGCGGTGTTCTTCACCTCAAAGACCGCTTTCCCGTCCCGCGCGTCGAGCGATACGAACACGCGCGTGCCCTTCATGGCATATTTGACGCAGTTTCCGATGAGGTTTTCCAGCACGCGGCTCATCTTGCGGCCGTCCGCCCAGATGGGCAGCTCCCTTTCGGGCAGCGTCACCTTGAGCACCAGACCGCTGTTCTGCGCCTCCTGCTCCGCGAGCGCCTGCCGCACGAGCGTCACCGCATCCAGACGTTCGCAGACCATCTGCTCCACGCCGGACTGCACCTTGGAAATATCGAACAGGTCGCTCGTGAGGTTTTTCAGCCGCAGGCTCTTCTGATGGATGATCTTCGCGTAGTCGTTCGCCTCCTCCGGCGTCAGCTCCAGCTGGCTAAGCAGATCGGAATAGCTGAGGATGCTCGTGAGCGGCGTTTTCAGGTCGTGACTGACGTTGGTGATCAGCTCACTCTTCATGCGCTCCGCGCGCACCTCATTCTGAAGCGCCGCCTGCATGCCGTCCCCGAGCGAACCCAGATCCTCTGCCATCTCGGCGAACACGCCCTCCGGCATGTCGGTCAGCTTGAAGCCGAGGTCGCCGCCGCGCATTCTTTGCAGCGCCGCAACGATACGGTCAAAGCCGTCGATGCGTCTGATAAGGAAATAGCCTGCCGCGAGGAACCATCCGACGCCGAGCACGAACGCAAAAAACGAGCCGCCCACTCCTGCGAACGCAGCCGCGAGGAAGGCAAGAACGACCGAATAAGCCGTAAAGAGCAGCACGACGTTCCGCGTCTTGTAATTGCCGAGAAGGGCCTTCGTGAAGGCGAGGCGCAGCCTGCCGAGGCCGTGCCACGTGCCCTTGCACAGCACGCCGATCTTGTTGAAGCACCAGCGAAAGGCGCGGATGCACCAGCTCCTGCGGGCAAGGCTGCCGGCCTTGAGCAGGCGCACGAGCGACAGCGTTAGCTCGAGCGCAAACGCGAACGCCGCGACAAAAAACAGGATAGACGGCAGCAGCAGGAACGAAAGGTCGCCCGAACCGCTCAGCAGCTCGCTCATCAGCGCGATATTCAGGCCTGCCGCAGTGCCCAAAACGCTCCAGAACAGCACAACATTCACCTCGACCGGCAGCCGGTCGATGGTAGCGAAGTGAATCTCCTCGTCCTCCGGGCGGCGTCCCGTGGCGAACAGCAGATACACGAACAGCGCCAGCGCGACAACGATCAGCACGATAACCCGATTGATTACGCCGGTAATCTGCGTTTTCTGCGTCTCCCATTCGGCCTTGATGGGCGCCGCCTGTGCATCCGTAAAGCGCACTAGCAGCAGGGTGTTAGACGGGTACGGATGGAACTTATTGAACTTCCAGCCTTCCTCTGCCGCATCCTCCTCGGTGTAATAGCCGAAACTGTCCGTCTCCTCATCGTAAACCTCAAGCGGATAGCCGTAGGAAATTTCCGCGTTGGATTCCACATCGCCACCCGGCCGTGCGATCATGTAAAACGCGGAATTTTTGGCCTCAGTTTCGGTCAGCGCATCATTGCCAATCGTCTTATCGCCCATACGGCCGAAATAGTTTCCTGCAAAATCCGTATGCTGCCTGCTGAACTCCGCAGCATCCATGCCATCCTCAAACGCATTCGTCATTTGAGCACACATTATGCTGAGCTGCTGACGCATGTAGTACGAGTCGGCAAAATCGCTCTCAAAGCGATAGACCATGTTGCTTCCGTTATCGGTCGCAAAATCCGTTATCGTGTTCTCCGTAAGAAACAGTGCGCCCGCGAAGCACCCCACAATGCCCGCAAACGCGATGAATTTTGCTGCCGTACTGCGTAAGATCCCCTTGATGTTCATTTTCACTCGCTCCTCTCTATCTTGTATCCAACGCCCCACACTACCTTCAAATACCGCGGCTCCTTCGGGTTGATCTCGATCTTTTCGCGGATGTGCCGCACATGTACCGCAATGGCATTATCGCTCACAATGTCGTCATTCCACACCTGTCGGTAGATCTCCTCGGTCGAAAAGACCCTGCCCGGATGGCGGCACAGCAGCTCCAGTATTTTGTACTCGAGCGGCGTGAGCCGCACCGCCTCGCCATCCACCATTACGCTTTTGCTCTCGGTATCGAGCACCAGACCGCGTATCACGATCTGCGCGGCGGTTTTCTGCATCGCGCCGAGCTGCGTATAGCGGCGCAGCTGACTTTTTACGCGCGCGACCAGCTCGGAAGGATTGAACGGCTTGGTCACATAATCGTCCGCGCCTGCTGTCAGACCGAGGATCTTGTCCGCGTCCTCGGATTTTGCCGAGAGCAGGATGACCGGGATGTTGCGGCTCTCGCGCAGCTTGAGCAGCGTCTTGATGCCGTCCAGCTCGGGCATCATGATGTCGAGTATGATCAGATGGATCGTGTGTGTCATCACGATGTCGAGCGCTTCCAGACCGTTGTACGCCTTCTCGATCTCATAGCCGTCCGCGCGAAGGAAGATCGCGATGCTGTCCACGATCTCGCGGTCGTCGTCCACCACCAGTACCTTCAGCTTTTCCATTTCTCTCTCCCCCTTTCCATGCTTCTATCTTACCACAGGTTTCTGTTGTTTTCCGCAGGGAATTTCTTTCGATTTTATTAAGATTGAAAAAATCCCCTTAAAAGAGGGGATTTTTCAGGCTGTATTTTCTTATAATCAGAGTGCTGTATTTTCTTATAAGCTGTACGCCAGTTCGTTGTAAATCATCTGCGCAGCATACTGACGCGGCAGCGGAGCATCAATATCTGCCTCTACGCCCTTCAGCAGACCATCCTGATCTGCAAGTTTCATCGTATTGGCCTTCCACTGTGCACCGGTCAGACCGCCCTGCGCTGCATCAACGCCCGAGTATACCAGCAGCATTTTCGCCGCTTCAACCGTAGTTACGGGGGCATTCGGCGCGAAAACCGTACTCGATTCGCCGGCGACGATGCCATAGGCGTAACAGTATTTAATGTAGCCGCTTGCCCAGTGGTTATTTACGTCGTTAAAATTTGTAGACATTTTTTCTGCATATGTCGCAGCGTCTGTGCCGCCATTCGTGCGCAGAACGTAGATCATCTTCGCCATCTCCGCGCGCGAGACCGTCTCATTCGGCTTAAACGAGCCGTTCTCATAGCCCTTGATGACGTTTTTCTCGACCAGCGTGTCGATCACCCTGCTGTCGACCTTGATGTCGCTCTGATCGGTGAACGTCGCACCGGCGCACACAGTCGCGGCGCACGCCGCTGCAAGGGTCAGCGCTGCAATCCTCTTTAATTTTTTCATTGGGGTATCCTCCTTTTATTACGGATACGTTTGCGTATCCTGTATATAACATAGTATATTACTTTCCCGATTTTTGTCAACATTTTCCTTGCATTTTCTCTGGAGAACGACAAAAAAGACTGACACCGAAGTATCAGTCTTTTATGGAGGTACCACCCAGAATCGAACTGGGGATCAGGGAGTTGCAGTCCCACGCCTTACCGCTTGGCTATGGTACCATATGGAGCGGCTGACGAGGCTCGAACTCGCTACCTCCACCTTGGCAAGGTGGCGCTCTACCAGATGAGCTACAGCCGCATTTTTTAGCAGGTTGCGTTCCTGCTTTATATCTTTCAGTGTTAACCGAAAGGTATAATTTTTTCAAAACAGTGTCTACGACACCGTTTTGAAAAAATGGTGCCTCCGGGCGGAATCGAACCACCGACACGGGGATTTTCAGTCCCCTGCTCTACCGACTGAGCTACAGAGGCATACTGGCGACCCGGATGGGACTTGAACCCACGGCCTCTAGCGTGACAGGCTAGCGCTCTAACCAACTGAGCTACCGGGCCAGGCCTCGTCGCTGTTTTGTTTGTGTCTCTCAGCGACGATGTTTATTATATCGGAACAGGCGCCAAATGTCAACACCTTTTTCGATATTTTTTTATTTTTATTTTTTCTCGGCCGCGTGCGTCAGCAGCTCCTGCAGCTGATCGCGCGAAAAACGATAGATTTTGTCGCAGAACTGGCAGGTTACTTCACTTTTCTCCTGTTCTGCGATCATCTTGGAAAGCTCGGTCTTTCCGAGGCTGATCAGCGCGCGCTCGACCTTTTCCCTGCTGCATGCGCATCGGTAGCCGATCTCCTCGGTCTGGAGGAAGTCCACTTCGAAGCCGTCGAGCACGGCGGAGATGATCTCCTCGAGGCTCATGCCCTTGTCGAGCATGGCCGTCATCGGCTCGAGTTTTGCGAGATTGGCTTCGAGGCGGTCGATGTCTGCGTCCTTGACGCCCGGCATCAGCTGCACGAGCCAGCCGCCGGCACACTTGACCGTGCAGTCGGTGTCGACGAGCACGCCGAGCGCACAGGCAGACGGGATCTGCTCGCTCTCCGCAAAGTAGCGCGTGAGGTCCTCTGCGATCTCGCCGTCCACGAGCGCGACCGTGCCGGTCACGGGGTCCTTGAGGCCGATGTCCTTGATGACCATCAGATAGCCGCGGCCTACGCCGCCGCCCACGTTGAGCTTGCCGTCCGGGCGGAGCGGCAGGTCAGCGGCCGGGTCCTGAAGATAACCGCGCACGCAGCCGTCCGACTCGCCCACGCACACGATGGTGCCGAGCGGGCCGTTGCCCTTGATCTGAACGGTGACAGAGCCGTCCTCGACCTTGAGCTGACTGCCCATGATGGAGGTGATGGTCAGCGTGCGGCCGAGCGCTGCGGTCGCAAGCGGCGTGGTGTTATGAATTTCGCGTGCGCGCTCGACAATTCCGGTCGTCGATGCGGCACTGATCTGGATGCCCGCGTTGCGGGCGATCGCGCGAAGAATTTTATCGCTCATATAATGTTAGTCTCTCTTTCGTGCGGTGAAATAGATGCGATCCTCTCCGCCCTTTACGGGCGCGAAGCTCTGATCGCCATAGGTTTTGATTTCGGTAAAGCCTGCCTCTTCCAGCATGCGGACAAGCTGCTGCGGCTCGTAGACGCGCTCCTCGTGCGTTTCCTGCGCGCGCGACCAGCTGTCCCCATCCTGTTCAAAAATATCGAACTGATAAGCGCACAGGCCGTCCTCGACTGCCGCCTGCCAGACGCAGAACACGCCGTCGTCCTCGCGGACATAGCTTTCCCCGTCGATACGGGAGAATTTCGCGGGCGTATTGATGTCAAAGACGAACAGGCCGTCCGGGTTGAGGAACAGGTGCACGCGGCGAAACGCCTCGGCGAGGTCGTCCGGGTCGGTGACATAGTTCACGCTGTCCAGACAGCACAGGCAGGCGTCCACGTTGCCGTAAAGGTCAAGCTCCTCCATGCGCTGATTGATGAGCAGCGGTCTCGGAGAGCAGTCCATCGTATTCTGCATGGCCTGCATGAGCATTTCGGGCGACGCGTCCGCGCCGATCATGTCGTAGCCGCGTTTCGCGAGCAGGCGCGTCAGGCTGCCCGTGCCGCAGGCCAGATCGAGCACCAGCTGAGGCCGGATGTCCTCCCGTGCAAAAAGCTGCTCGAAAAAATCCGCCCACTGCCCGTAGCCGACGTCGTCGGTAAAACGATCATAGTAGGCCGAAAGTGTCTGATAACTATTCATTGTCCTCCTTCAGCCGGTCGAGCATTCTGCGGTAGCCGTCCGAGCCGTAAACAAGGCATTTGTTGACGCGGCTGATCGTCGCAGTGGATGCACCGGTCTCCTGTACGATGTCGCTGTAAATGCGGCCCTCGTCGAGCATGCGGGCTACCTGAAAACGCTGCACCATGGCGCGAAGCTCGGAAATCGTGCAGAGATCCTCGAAAAAGTCGTAGCATTCCTCCACGGTCGAAAGCTTGAGAATGCCGCGAAACAGGATATCCATATCTTCATCCTTTAACTTCCGGTTCAAGTTTTTCCCTCCTTTTACGATTTATTTACGAAAAACGGGGTTGTTCCCCGTGGTGGTTTTCCTCCGCATATGCGTTCAAACCTCTTGTGTTGTTTTCATTATAGCACGATGCTTTCATATTGTAAAGCGTGAAAAGCACACTTTCCTGACATCTGTCCCTCTCTCGGCGCGGTGACTCTCCGCAGCGCAGGTTGCTCTTTTCGCGTGTTCCTGTTATGCTGTGATCAGAGAAAAAATCAACACGAAAAGGAGCATGAATATGGACAATTATGTTACCGGCGCGGCGATCCGCACGCTGCGCGAAAAGCAGCATCTGACGCAGCTTCAGCTCGCCGAGCAGATCAGCGTCAGCGACAAAACAGTTTCCAAATGGGAGACCGGAGTTTCCCATAGTTAAAGATACCACACCCAATATCACAAACTCACGCTTAAACAATATTCCTTAGTCAACCACATACAATAACAAATACAAAAAAGCTGGAAGCAGACTTAATTTTGCTCCCGGCTTTTCTTTATTGTTTTGATGAAGTCGTTCAATGATACTTGTTTTTGCTATCTGCTTACATAATGTGCATACTTGTCACTTGTGTTCTGATATATCTGTCCCTCTTATTGCCTAAACTCATATTAAGGGTGTGATATATCCAAGTGCAATAGCCTTGTTATAGGCTTCGATAGCATTTTTAGCCCCCAGCTTATCATAGATGCTTTGGATATGGTTGTAAAGTGTCCGTTCACTGATATACAGTTCTTGCGCTATTTCATGCTTTGTTTTCCCTGTTCCAATCGCCTTAATAATTTCCGCTTCACGATCTGTCAGGGGATCTAATAAAGGGGGCGTAGTGGACTTGTGACCTTTACTAATAGCTGTGAGTTTTTTTACCAACTCGTCAGCAGAAGCAGACTTATCAATATAACTTACGGCGCCTTTTTTAAGTGCCTCCTGTCTATAAACTGGCATATCATAAGAGGATAGCATAACCACCTTTATTTTTGGCTTTTTACTATATATCGTTTCTATCAGATCAATGCCAGAACTTTTTGACTGCTCTCTTAGGTTGACATCAAGTAATACAATGTCCCATTCGTCTACGGAAAGAATATTCCAAAACTCTGTTTCATTACTTACATAGCGACAGATAGAGATTTCATCCCAATCTTCCAGAAGTTTGCTTAAACTCTCTCCAAATATCCTGTGATCATCAAATAGTAATATCTTCATTTTTTCTCCCCAAAACTGCCGTTGCAGTTAAAATACCATCTTTCTCTAAATACTGAATGTTACCACCATTCCCATTTATCAACACCGTCAAGAACAGCATACCACCTTTGGAAGAAAGAATATTTTCAATGTCATTTGGTTTCGCTCCATCATTTTGACAGGTAATTACGAGTCTACTTTCTTCATTTAGCGCGATTTCCAAATGAATAAAAGTAGCGGCAGCGTGTTTATAAACATTGTTGACAAGTTCTTTGATTATCTGCATAGTCTGTTCCAAACTGTTATCTTTTTTCAAAGCAATCCTTGCTTCGCTGTCAATCGTGAAATCTACAAGTATATTCTTCTTTGGGTACAGCTTCTTAATCGCGTCAAGCATATATCCGATATGTTCCCATGAAGCATACCCCGAAAAGATATTAGAGGAATAGAAATTCATCATATTTCTTACCCGCAATTCCAAATCAGACAATATCCTTTTTGTTTCATCAACATCTGGTGAGCGAAGCGACAGGAGATTTTTGGCACCTCCAATGTCTTGAAGCACATCGTTATGAAGCAGTCTTGAGAAATCTTCCCTCTCATTTGCAATATAGTTCGTTAATTCATAATACTTTGTCAACTCCTTGTAACGGGCCTCCATGTCGCCAAGATGAATGACAGCAAAAGCCTCAAATAAAAGCATTATAAGCTGAAAAAATACATTGACTTGTAGGGTGGACAAATCAAAGCAATAAAGTACGACTGTAAACAAGGGAATCATAAGAGCGAGGACATATCTTGCTTTCCTCTGGGCAATCGGAAGAATATTAACCTGTTTCAAATTTATATATCTATAATCAAGGAAAATTCCCATGAACATTCCAACTAACATGGTTATAGCAGGGAGAATTTGGAAACCAAAAAACGACAGTATGATAGCTGCAATTCCAAACAGCAAGCGAACCATTTTACCCCGGCTTGCGTCAGTTCTTACCAGCATTATTCCGATAATCAATGCAAAAAACAGAAATGCACCCATGTATAAGGTGGAAAATCCATCATACATCAGCGCCGCAATAAAGGAAACAGAAAGCAGGTTCCAGCCACATTCAGATATTGTTGCCTTTCGCCGTGATGTCATTACATGAAGATAGAGCAGATTGAAATAACAAAGCAAGACGGCAATCGACAATAAGTTGATGGCTCCGTCATTCGCAATTCCTTTATGTGTTCTATCCAATATAACCCATAAAGTCACAATACCCGCATGAAGAAACAGATACGGATAGAAGCGTTTATCCTGCATAGCCCCCCTCCTTTCAGCTAAAATTCATTATGTTAGTAATATGATGATACGATCCGTTCTTTAGTCATCAGACATAAACCACACGCAGTCAAAACTATTATACTCACTGGAGAAAATAGTAGCAACACCCACACATTATTCGTTTTCATAAATATCCCACATTTTAAGACAACCAGCAAAATATGAAGCAGTGTTGCAAAGATAGGAATACTCTTAAACCAGTTCATATTTCTAATCCAGAGAATCAAAACATTTATAAATGCCGAATACAATATGCTAAGGATCAGAAAATAGGTGCTTAATAACAAGATAAGGTTTGGCAGGCGAATGGAAATCATCAAAAGTAGAGGAAACAAAAGGATCAGCGTTCCAATCCATAGTGATAGCAGATTCTCCTTAACAATACTTGAGATTTTAATACCATTAGCAAGTTTCCATTCTATTCTCTTTGTGATTTTTTCTTGCTGCAACATATCCTTGCTTATTTCTCCGGCAAAAAAGATAAATAAGCACAGGTATCCATCAAGCATAAAATACTTTATATCAACACCAAATACAATGTTCTCTGAAATATCCCCAAAGTTCATCAGAAAGATCATGCCGAAGATAGCTGCTACCGCACTCATAAATATATAATTCCAGTTCAATACCCTTTTAAGGTTTAAGGTTATCAAACCCATTCGCCATCCCTCCTGATAACTGTTTCGTTGCTCATGTGCCGAGCCTTAAAGAAACTTAATAGTGCAAACATCATGCAAAGTGCAACATCAACCACAATAATCAAATAGTCAATTCCTATATGATGTTGATTCACAAACTCTGTAATTCGTTCTGCCGACATCGCAATCAAATAAACCAGTGCAAAATTACCAAAGAACAGAACATTTTTGAACAGTTTTACTCGTTTTACATCCAGTACAATGATATTCAAAGCGACAATCTCACAAAAACTAAGTACAAGAATACTAAGATAAACGCATACGATCCGCCCAAAGCTCATTGTCCAGTCGGTAAAGTAATAGCAACTCATAAAAACAAAGAACGGGATAATACCAGAAAATCGGAAAATCTGTATCGAATACTGTTTTATAATCTCTTTTACCGCAATTCCAGAAGCTGCAAAAAATTCAACTCTCCGGCTTAACTTATCCTTTGCTGTCAAATCTACAATCATAGCACCGGATTGCAGGGAGGTAAGACCAAAAATAACCGCATAGAGCATTAGGACTAAATAATCTTCTCCCTTAGACTGCAAGGCGTCCATCTGCATTGCAAAGCTCATAAAAATCGCCAGAATGGCAACAATCGCAGTATCAATTAGGAGGCTTTTACTTCTGGTAAGATAGTAGCCTGCGCCTTTTCCCATGTTACTCATGCCGATTGCCCTCCTTAATAAAGATTTCTTCCAATGATTGTCCTTGCATTTCTTGAATACCCTTATCAAACAGCAATCTGCCATTTTTAATCATAGATACATCATCAGCGCACTTTTCAATCTCGCTAAGGTCATGTGAAGTGATAATAACCGTTTTTCCGTCAGCTTTTAGAGCCTCTATCAAACTACGGATTTCTACTCTGGATATGGGGTCTACACCCGATGTTGGTTCATCCATGAGCAGAATATCCCGTCCCATCATAATCACAATCAAAAGGGACAGTTTTCTTTTCATTCCTTTAGAATAAGTGCTAACACGCTTTCCTAAATGCTCGGTCAATCCTAATTGCGTACAATAACTGTCTGAACGATCATTTATTTCAAATCCAAAGTATTTCCCAAAAATTCTCAAATTTTCAAGACCAGTCTGTTCTTCATACAGATAGTCATTTTCAAGCTCCATTGCATATTTCCCTGCAATGTTGATTGTCCCTGCATTTGGCTGGTATACCCCTGTAATCAAGCGTAGCAGTGTTGTCTTTCCAGAACCGTTCGGGCCAATAATCGCATGGATTGTATTTGCTTTTACATTCAGGCTAAAATTCTCAAACAAAACTCTGCCACCAAAACCTTTTTTTAAGTTCTTTACTTCAATCGCATTTTGAATCTCAGACATATTTTTTGCTCCTTTCATTTGGTGCTCCACCATATAGGTATAGTGTATAAAACGAAGAAGCATTTTGCATGAGTAATTACTGCAATTTCGATACTGCCATCAGGCAAATGTCACAGAAACCTCACAACGAGAAAAAAATTTAGTATTCTGTCAGTTCCACAATTACATTACTTTGCAGATACAGCCAGTCCGTAAATTCTTTCGGGCTGGCTGTTCCTGTTTTTACAGCCTTTTTTCTCTGCAAGGCTTCTTTCTTAAAGTCGGAAAAGGCAACCTGTATTTTTTCCAGACGGTCAGCCGGAAAGCCTGCGGTATTCTTTACTCGGTTTATTTTGTTGCGCCAGTTCTGGCATTCATTTTTATAAAGCAGGTCATAGTTGTTTTCTCTTGCCCTCTCGTCAAATTCCCGTTTGTTCTGAAGCGCCTGTGCTTTTCGGCACTTATCGCTGCACAGCTCATACCGCTGGCTCTTTGCCAGAAAATATTTTCCACAAACCTTGCACCGCCGGAAGCAAAGCCCCCAGTCATTTAGCCTGTTCAGATAATAGGTAATCAACGGGTAGAGGGAGGCATAGGCAGACACACATTCTTCTGTGCGACGGTTGTCCGGGAACCAGAGGTCAAGCCGGGTATCTTCTGATGGTGCGCCTTTGAAATAAAGGCTGCCAGCTTGAAAATGTTTCGGTTTTCCTGTCTCCCTGTCAAAGGTCATGGCTTCGTTATGGAATACCCCGGTCAGGCTGCTCATTTTATCCATGAAGCGGTCACAGGCAGCGTTACGGTCACGGGGTTCTCTGGCAAGCAGATAGCTGTTCCAGATACGGAACGCCACATACATTTTCAGAGGGTCGTTGCTAAGATATTTTCCCCAGAGAAATTCGCTTGCCGCCTGCTCCAGCTCCGGCTGTTTCCATCGGTTGGAGTGGAGGGCTTGCCGCAGTGGAGAAAGCCCGTATAAGTTCCAATCTCTGTCCGTGTCACGCTCAAAGTTTATCAAAAAATTTCCCAGCGGGCGTGTCATATCACAAAGCACCTCTGCGTTTTGGCTCCCGTTCAGCCGGAAGCGGATCTGCTGTTCTTCCCCAATCAAAATCCGCTCTTTCATTTTCTTCCTGTCCAGCGTCAGGACAAATAAAATCCTCTCAAAACATGGCTCATGCCGTATAAACTGATTCTCCATCCCTATCTCCTGCCTTTTCTTATGGTAATTATATAATTTAGCTATATTCATTACACTCATGGTATCGCAGAAACATTGTTTTGTCAAGGATAGTCCGCTATGATGATTGCAGTTGGTAATTTCGTGCAACACAGTACCTTGACAAGTGAATGACCGTCCAAAAGGGATATGACCGGCAGGAGAAGTGACGCATCCGGCGCACCAATGCAGGGAAACACCGCAGGAATGGGGCAGGAAAACGGCTTTTGGGGAGAACGGCAGCAGGAAGCATTTTAACCTATTTGATTTATGGGAGGAACAGAATGAACGATAAAAAGAGATTGAACAGCTACGAGGATTTACCGCTGGTTCTGGATGTGGCGGACATTCAGCGGATTATGGGAATTTCAAGAGCGAGCGCCTATGAGCTGGTACACACACCCGGCTTTCCGGCGTTCCGCAGGGGCAGGCTTATCAAGGTCAGCAAGATTGCTTTCTTTGAATGGATGGCAAAAGGCTCCGAAACCGTACCGAGAAGTGACAAAAAAGCGTGAGGTATTATCCCCTGACTGCAATACTGCCGCACTTTCCAAAGGGGCATACAGAAGGAAAAACCTTAAAAATGATACCGAAACGCTACACCAAAACAGCCTATCTGCGTACATCAGATAGAAACGGAGAAAGGAGCCGGTTATGGCAAGAATGAGCAACAAGCGGCGGCTGGAATGGTCTTTCTTCTTAAATGACCGCAGCCGTATCACTTACAACGAACTGTGCCGGAAATGCCAGCACGAATGTAAACAGAGCTTCCGGGCGGTTGTGGTTGACTGCCCGAAGTATCTTTCCAAGCGTTCCAAGAAAAAGGACAAGACTGCCGGAAACGGCAAAATCCATTAGGAACTAAGGGCGCACTTCTATACATAGTCTAAAGACCATGTATCGTGCGTCCTGCGGAGCTTACCTCTGTCGCTGATAAAATCAGCAATCCGAGGGCTGCGTTCGCTTCGCTCCGACAAGGTGGCTACACCCCCTTGCGCCGCTAAAGCGGCTATCCCCTGTGTACCCGCCGAAAAGAGAAATCCGCTCTGCGGTTTTCCCTTTTCATCGGGTTTTATAGAAGCACTGACACACAGACTGTCTGCGGATGGTCTTTCTTTATCTTATAAGCAAAGGATGTGAGAACATGGAAAAATCTTTGGAACAGTTGAAGCAGGAATATGAAAAAACAACTGTCCTGCTGGAACGGGAAAAACGGAAAATGCAGCGTTTGAAAAACCGGCAGGCGTATCTGGAAAGCGGTTCCCGGAAACAGAGGACGCACCGGCTGATTACCCGTGGGGCAGCTATTGAGAGCATTGCACCACAGACAAAGGAGCTATCCGAAGCGGAATTTTATTCCCTCATGGAAAACATTTTGAATCTGCCGCAGGCGGAGCATTTCATCCGGTCTGCCACAGAGAACCACGCCCGTATTTCCGGGCAGGAGAAAGGCGGTGACTAAGGATAGCACTTTATCATTTTTCAATCGCACAGATAAAGCGCAGCGCCGGTCAGAGCGCCATTGCCAGCGCAGCCTACCGAGCCGGGGAGCGTCTTTACAGCAGCTACTATGGAGAAGTCAGCGATTACACCAAAAAGGGCGGCGTGATTGCTTCGGAAATCATGCTGCCGCCCCATGCGCCGGAAATATATCTTGACCGGGCGACCCTCTGGAATGCTGTGGAGAGCTGCGAGAAACATCCAAAAGCACAGCTTGCCTATTCCTTTGATATTGCCATGCAGAATGAATTGACACTGGAAGAAAACATGGAACTGGCGAGGAAGTTCGTGCAGGAGCAGTTTGTGGCAAAAGGCATGATTGCCGACCTTGCTTTTCACAGCCCGGAGAAAGAGGACGGCGGCATCCCTAACCCGCATTTCCATGTGATGACAACCATGCGCCCTTTGAACCCGGATGGCACATGGGGGCAAAAACAGCGGCGGGAATATCTTCTTGATGAAGATGGAAACCGAATCCGGGATAAAAATGGCGATTATATGTTTAATGCTGTCCACACAACAGACTGGCACGAGCCGGAAACGCTGGAACACTGGCGGGAGCAGTGGGCGGCTGCCGTTAATACAAAATTTGAGGAAAAAGGGCTGGATGTGCGTATCGACCACCGTTCCTATGTGCGGCAGGGGCTTGACCTGATACCTACTGTCCACGAGGGAGCTAATGTCCGGCAGATGGAAGCAAAGGGCATCCGCACCGAGAAAGGGGAACTGAACCGCTGGATTAAAGCCACCAACCGGCTCATGCAGGATGTGAGGAAGAAGATCAAAGCCCTGTTTGTCTGGATGGCAGAGGTAAAAGAAGAACTTTCCAAACCCCAGACACCGAGCCTTGCCGACCTGCTGATTGCTTATTACAACCAGCGCAACGCAGGGGCATGGAGCAATAAAGCCAGAACCGGAAACTTAAAGCAGTTTGCCGAAGCCGTCAATTATCTGACGGAAAACAAGCTGCTCACATTAGAGGATTTGCAGGAGCGTCTTTCCTCTGTCAGTGAAGAATTTGAAGCATTAAGCGGCTCCATGAAAAAGAAATCTGCCCGGATAAAGGAATTGCAGGAATTGATACGGGAGGGCGAGAATTACCAGCGGCTAAAACCTGTCCATACGGAATTGAACAATATCAAGTTTAAGAAACAGAGGGAGAAATTTGAAACATCACACGATGCGGAGTTACGGCTGTTTTATGCCGCCCGCCGTATTCTGAAAGAAAAACTGGACGGAAAACCCATTGCCCTGAAAGCATGGAAACAGGAATACGCACAGTTAAAAACAGAGTATGCCGAACTGTCTCCGCAGCACAAGCCACTCCGGGAGGAAGTGATACGGCTGCGGCAGGTGCAGAACGCCGTAGATACCGCACTGCGCCGGAGAGAGCAGCCACAGGAAGTACAGAGAAAGAAACACGAGATGGAGCTATGACATAACCGGCAGCTTTACCGTTACCGGCATTTTTATGGAGGGAGCATTTGAATGTATTTGAAGCGGTGAAACAGTCTGTTACCACCCGGCAGGCTGCTTCATTCTATGGAATCCGGGTGGGAAGAAACGGCATGGTCTGCTGTCCATTCCACAATGACCGCACGCCCAGCATGAAAGTGGACAGCCGCTTTTACTGCTTCGGCTGCGGGGCTTCCGGGGATGTGATCGACTTTGCCGCTTTGCTGCATGGATTGGGGAAACGGGAAGCTGCGGTCAGGCTTGCGGAGGACTTCGGCGTTTCCTATGAGAAATCCGGCAATGCGCCGCCAGATAGGAAGCGTCACAACAGGTCACAGCCCCGACAAAAATCAGCGGAGCAGAGATTTCGGGAAACGGAACGGTATTGTTTCCGGGTGCTGTGCGATTATCTGCGCCTGCTGGAGCATTGGAAAACAGCATACGCCCCACAGCCGCAGGATGCCATCTGGCATCCTCTTTTTGTGGAAGCGTTGCAGAGGATAAGCTACACAGAATACCTTTTGGATATTTTGTTATACGGAGAAATAGAAGAAAAAGCGGCATTGATCGCCGCACAGGGAAAGGAGGTGCTGCGGCTTGAACAGCGAATTTCAGAGCTTGCCGCCGGAAACGCAGGAAGCGGTCAAAAGGACGATGGACACAATGGAACCGGCGCAAACACCGGCAGAAATCCGGGAAACATTAGAGGGGACGCAGAAAGGCGGTGTGAAGAACAGCATCCGAAACTGCCTGACGGTGTTCCAGCGTGACCCTCTGTTTCGTGGGGCGCTGCGCCTGAACCTTTTGACGGAGCAGATTGACATTGTGAAGCCGCTGGGCTGGGAGCGCACCAGTACCACGCTGACCGACATGGACATGAACTACCTGCTTTTGTATCTGGAAGAAAACTACGGGCTTACCAGCGAGAAAAAGGTGCAGAGCGCCATCAAGATTGTTGCCAATGAAAACCGCTACCATCCGGTCAGGGATTACCTGAACAGCCTGCAATGGGATGGCACAGAGCGCATCCGTTACGCCCTGCATCACTTTCTGGGAGCCGATACGGACGAATACACTTATGAAGCCTTGAAACTGTTCCTGATGGGAGCCATCCGGCGGGTATTCAGACCGGGGAGCAAGTTTGAGGTCATGCTCTGTCTGGTTGGTGGTCAGGGAGCCGGGAAATCCACCTTTTTCCGGCTGCTGGCAGGCAGGGACGAATGGTTTTCAGACGATTTGAAAAAGCTGGACGATGAAAATGTGTACCGCAAGCTGCAAGGGCATTGGATTATCGAGATGTCGGAGATGATTGCCACAGCCAACGCCAAGAGTATTGAGGAAATCAAGTCATTCTTAAGCCGCCAGAAAGAAACCTACAAAGTGCCGTATGAGACACATCCGGCAGACCGGCTGCGGCAATGTGTATTTGGAGGGACGACCAACCGGCAGGACTTTTTGCCCCGTGACCGCACCGGCAACCGGCGCTTTCTCCCCGTGACGGTGTACCCGGAACGGGCGGAGGTTCACATACTGGACGATGAAGCGGCGGCGAGGGCGTATATCGAACAGATGTGGGCGGAAGCCATGACGGTTTATCGCAGTGGGAAGTATAAGCTGTCATTCAGCATGGAAATGAACCGATACCTGAACGCCCACCAGCAGGACTTTATGCAGGAAGACACACAGGCCGGCATGATCTACGCCTATTTGGAGGACTACACCGGCGACAGGGTATGTTCCAAGCAGCTTTATGAGGAAGCGCTGGGGAACTTAAATTCCCCGGCAGACTGGGAGACACGGGCAATCTGCGAGATTATGAATACCGGCATTGCGGGCGGCATCATACAGGGCTGGGTAGCCTACAAAAGCCCGAAGCGGTATAAGAAATACGGTTCTCAAAAAGGCTGGGAGCGTGTCAACCAAGCTCCGCCGGAGGGGGACGGTTTTCGAGAAATCACGGAAGAAGAAGCCCGGCAAATGGAACTGCCATTCTGAAAAGCCACCGGTTGACAGTTTGGTTGACGCTTCGGTTGACAGCCGGTTGACGGGGAAAAGCCTGATATTTGGGGCATTTCTCCCCTTTGTCAACCATGTCAACCAAGAAATTAAAGAAAAAGTAAAAAGTAATCATAGAGTGCCTATGGATTGTTTTCAAAGTCTTTTCTGCCGGTTGACACGGTTCGGTTGACATGGAGACAGTCTGCGGCTGTACACCTGCCTGACATTCCCTTGTCGGGCATATTTCATTTATGGAGGTAACTGCCTATGGCAAAAAACAAAAACGAGAGCAATAACAAAAACAGCGGCACCCTGCTTACCGAAAAAGACGGCACCCAGTATTTTGTCATGGGGAAAGTCCGTATCAAGGTATCGGAGCATTTCGCACAGGATGGGAAGCCGCTTGACAGCCTACTGGAAGATGTGATCCAGCACGCTGCCGCCGCTTCCTGAAAAAATACGGAATAACGACTGTCAATCAGCCCACGCTTATGATATACTTGTATCAGCGAGTATTGTATAAGCGTGGGTTGTTTCTTTTAGAAGGAGGATTTTTAACCGTGAAACAACCATACAATACAACGATTTATAACACTGCACTATATTTGAGATTGAGCCGTGACGATGAATTACAGGGGGAAAGCGGCAGTATCCAGACCCAGCGCATGATGCTTAGACAGTATGCCGCAGAGCATGGGCTGACCGTTGTAGACGAGTACATTGACGACGGATGGAGTGGGACAAATTTCGAGCGTCCAAGTTTCCAAAGGATGATTGATGACATCGAAGACGGGAAAATCAACTGCGTTGTCACAAAGGACTTATCCCGTCTGGGAAGAAACTATATCCTGACCGGTCAGTACACGGAAATCTATTTCCCCAGCAAGGGAGTACGCTACATTGCCATCAATGACAATGTGGACACCATCAACGGAGAAAGCGAGCTTGCACCGTTCTTAAACATCCTGAATGAAATGCACGCCCGACAGACCAGCAAAAAGGTCAAGGCTGCCATGCACACAAGATTTGCCAATGGCGCACACTATGGAGCCTATGCACCGCTGGGCTATGTAAAAGACCCGGACAAAAAAGGTCATCTTCTGATCGACCCGGAAACACGCTGGATTGTAGAGAAGATTTTTGACCTTGCTGTACACGGGCGTGGAGCCGCCAGCATTACACGGATTCTGGTGGAGGAAAAAGTACCTACCCCCGGCTGGCTGAACTATGAAAGATACGGGACTTTCGCCAATATCTACGCCGGTGCGCCCGCAGAAAAAGCCTATGCGTGGACGATTGCACAGGTCAAGAGCATTTTGAAAGAGGAAACCTACATCGGTCACAGCGTTCACAACAAGCAGAGCAACATTTCATTCAAGAACAAGAAAAAGGTGCGGAAGCCGCAGGAAGAATGGTATCGTGTGGAAAATACCCACGAAGCCATCATTTCCGAAGAAGTGTTCCAAAAAGTTCAAGAGCTGATTGCAAGCAGACGCAGGAAACGCAGAAACGGTACGACACAGATTTTCGCAGGATTGATAAAATGTGCAGACTGCGGATGGTCTTTAGCCTATGGGGAAAACAAGCAGAACAAAAACCCATACGGGTACTACCATTGCAGCAAGAACGGACAGGGATTACGCCAGTGTTCCATGCACTATATCCGCTATGATGTACTGTATGCCTATGTGCTTGTAAGACTGCAATACTGGTCTATGCTGGCACAGAAAGATGAGGACAAGCTGCTGAAACGGCTGCTCAATGTCAGCGACAGGGAAAGGAACTCTGCGAAGAAAAAGCAGGCTGCGGAGCTGAAAAAGGCAGAGAAGCGTAAAGCCGAGGTTGACGGGCTGTTTGCTAAAATGTATGAGGACTGGTCTGCCGGACGCATAACCGAGTATAACTTCAATATGCTGTCCGAGAAGTACCAGAACGAGCAAAAGGAACTTGAAACAAAAATAAGACAGCTTCACGAAACGATGGAAGCCGCCGTACAGACCGCAGCGGATGCTGAAAAGTGGATTGCCCTAATGAAACAGTATGTCAACCCTGTGGAGCTGACCGCCGAACTTCTGAACACTCTAATTGAAAAAATAACCGTCCACGAAGCTGTCAAGGGCGAGGACGGAAGTCGTGAGCAGGAAGTAGAAATCTACTACCGCTTCATCGGCAAAATCGACTGACCTTTCTTTTTTACCCAACAATATCTTTAATTAAGGGAAACGGGGCGCGGCTTTCCGGACATTTCGCTTCTCGAGCCGCTTGCAGCCGCGCTGCGCGTTTCCGTGCCCGAGCTGCTTTCCGGTGAGCAGGTCATCAACGTCAACCGCGCGGCCAATATGCGCCGCTCCAGGCTGTATGTGTGTCCGGTGTGCGGCAATGTGCTGCACGCGGCCGGCAGCGCGATGATCTCGTGCTGCGGTGTCACCCTGCCCCCGCTCGAAGCCGAGCAGCCCGACGAGGCGCACGACGTCCGCATTGAGGATATCGAGCACGAGCTTTATATCTCCTCCGCGCATCCGATGAACAAATCGCACTATCTTTCGTTCGTCGCCTGCTGTACGGACGACCGCTTCGAGCTTGTGCGCTTCTATCCCGAAGGAAACGCAGAGGCGCGCTTTTTCCGAGGCGGCCACGGTATTCTTTACTGGTACTGCAACCGCCACGGACTGTTTTTTAAGCGATTTTAACTTTTTCTGGCGAAACCGCTCTGTTTTTTTCGAAACCGGAACGGTTTTTGTATTATTCTTCAGCATTTTAAAATTTCTTTGATTTTTTCCAAAAAAACTTTCAAAAAACCGTTGACAAAACCGGCTTCCGTATGTATAATAATTCTTGTCGCTGACAGTGAGGCGACTCGACAAGAGGAAAATGCGAGTGTGCTGGAACTGGTAGACAGGCACGTTTGAGGGGCGTGTGTCGAACGACGTACGGGTTCAAGTCCCGTCACTCGCACCATTTCTTCAAGTGCGAAACAATTAAATACCACATGCGGATGTGGCGGAATGGCAGACGCGCTAGCTTCAGGTGCTAGTGTTCGCAAGGACGTGGGGGTTCAAGTCCCCCCATCCGCACCAGGTTAAAGAGCTTCAAACTTATGTTTGAAGCTCTTTTTCTGTACTTTTTACGGTGCTTAGTTTTGTGATGTAATTTGTGAAAAACCGGTGTCCGCCTGAACCGCAGGGCTCCAGACACAAAAGCGACAGGCGCAAACCTGTCGCTTCAGTCTGTCGATAAAGTCTATTTCTCACGAAAAAACAGCAGCAGCCCCAAAAGCGCGCTCTGTTTTCTTACGGCTTTACCGCGTCAGAGACTGCCTTTCCTGCATTTTTTGCTGCGTCTCCGACATCATCCATCGCGCCGCCGACGGCATTTCCTGCATCGTCCACGGCATTTTCAATATCGCCTCTGACCGTACCGCCGTCACCTGCCGTGCCGTCCGGGCCCTGCGAGTTCACGTTTCCCTCAGGCGGAACGTTCGTTTCCGTGTCGGCAGAGTTGGTGCCGGCATTGTTGTCGGTCTGATTCTGCTGCGTGTCCTTGTTCGGCGTGTCCGCTGTGTTGCTGCCGCAGGCGGAAAGGCCGAAGGCGCACAGCAGCGCGATGAGCAGTGTCAATAGCATTTTCATATCGTTTTCCTCCTCGGTTTTTATGATAGTGTGGGAGGAAAAACGAAATTTTATGCGTGAAGATCAATTTTTTTCATGTGCGTCAGCACGACCGCGCACACGAGTCCGGTCACAAGGCCAAGCGGAACGCTCATGAGCAGCAGATAGGGCAGATAAGCAAGTACGGCAGTCGTTTTCATCCACAGCACCGCAGCGGCGATCTGACCGATATTGTGCGCGGCGGCGCCCGCGACGCTCACGCCGAGCAGCGAACAGAACTTTCCTTCCGCGTGCAGCAGCGCCCACATGACAAACAGCGCGAGCAGACCGCCGAACAGCGAAAACAGGAACGCCGTCACACTGCCCATGAGCAGAGACGCGAGCGTCACGCGAACGACGACGACCGCGAGCGAATCGCGCAGACCGAGCCGCGTCAGCGCGAACAGCGTTACAACATTCGCGAGGCCGAGCTTGACGCCCGGGATGGGGATGATCGCGTCGAGCGGAAACATACGCTCAACGATGGAAAGAATAATGGCGAGAGCGGTCAGCATGCCGCAGACCGCAAGCTCCTTCGAACGTTTCATACAGCTCCCCCCTCTCAGGATACAATGGCGTCGATGCCGTCGGTCGAGGTGCCCGTCAGCTTGAGAATAACGCGGTGCGGCAGGCAGACCGCGACCTGTCCGGCACGGGTAAGCCGTCCGGTTCGCACGCAGACCTGATCCGGACAGTCCGCCGACTGCATCACGGCCGTTTTGCCCGAGAGCACGATCACGTTATGTCCGTCGAGGTCGATGGTACGGTCGGTCGTGTCGGTCAGCTCGACCCGCTCGACGAGTTTATCATCCTGCCAGACCTCGGCGTACAGCGTATCGCCCGAAGCCTTCGCCGCGAAAAATGCGAGCATTGCCCCGGCGAGCAGCAGCACCGCACCGATAATGACAAAATCGCCCCATTTCATTTTACTGCGCATAGGTATACCCCTTGTCCTCGCCGGTAAAGCTGAAGCTGCAAAGCTCCGAGACCTTTTCGGTCGTGAAAACCTGCCGGTCCGAGGTGATGAATACGGCGGCGATGCCGTTCTTTTCGCAGTACGCGCGGCCTTTGTCCGCGCCCATGACAAAGAGTGCAGTGGTCAGCGCGTCCGCACGGGTGGAATTCTCGTCGATGACCGTGACGCTGCGCAGGCCGGACGCGGCCGGATAACCGGTTTCCGGGTCGAAGATATGATGATAGCGCACGCCGTCCTGCTCAAAATAACGCTCGTAGTCGCCCGAGGTGACGACAGACAGATCGTGCACCGCGACCGCCGCGACCGTGTCGGTCGGCTCATCCGGGTCCGCGATGCCGATGTTCCAGTCCTTCCCCTCGTTCGTGCCGACGGCGTAAATATTGCCGCCCAGCACGAGCAGTCCGTCCGCATCCGCGTCCTTCAGAATGTCCGCGCACAGGTCGGCCGCATAGCCCTTCGCGATGCCGCCGAGGTCGATCCTCGAGCCGCCGTCCAGCTGCACGCTGTCGCCGCTGACATGAACGTGCTGCGTGCCGACGGTCTGAAGCGCAGCCTCAATGTCGCTCTGCGCCGGTACCTGCTGATGCTCAGTGCCGATGCCCCAGAGGTCGGTCAGCGGCGCGACCGTCGGGTCGTATGCGCCGTTTGTCACGGCGCTGAGGTCGAGTGCCGTGCTCAGCAGCTTCGCGCCCTCGTCCGACAACGTGACCGGCGCGCCGTCCGCCGCGTTCAGCTTCGCGATGTCGGTATCCCCGCGCGTGCGCGACAGCACGCCTTCGAGCGCGTTGATCTCGTTCTCACACTGCTGTGCGAGGCTTTCGCCGTCAGAGCCGAGCACCTTGACCGACATGAAGGTATCCATGGCAAAAAAATCGGTGGAATACGGCTCACTTTTGCCGCCGCAGCCGGAAAGCGTGAGCAGCAGAAGGGACGCCGCAAGAATTCGTTTCATAGCAATCTCCTGAAAAAATTTTATTTCAGTATACATTATAATACATACCGCGCGATCAGGCAAGATATTGTGCGTCTTTCGCGCGGAAAACCGTGAAATGCCTTGCGTCTGATGGCGTGCTGTGTTAAAATATTCATATCGCGGGCGCATATCCGAGCCGCAGGGCCGGAACAGTGCCCGAACTGTGTAATATCGCAACTTGGAGTGAAGTAAATGGATCACAAGCTTTTGGCGGACAGACTGTTTCCGCATATCAATACCACGCCCGAGGACATCGAGGCGCGCTACCCGAAGCGCGACCTGCCCGAAGGCGCGAAGGTCACCCGTATGGGCCCGAGCCCCACGGGCTTCATGCACCTCGGCAATCTGTACGGCGCGCTCGTAGACGAGCGTCTGGCGCATCAGTCGAAGGGCGTTTTCTATCTGCGCATCGAGGACACCGACCGCAAGCGTGAGGTCGAGGGCGGCGTGCAGATGATCATCGACGCCTTCCAGTCGTTCGGCCTGCCGTTCGACGAGGGCGCGACCACCGACGGCGAGACCGGCATCTATGGTCCCTACCGCCAGAGCCAGCGCGCTGAGATCTACCAGACCTTCGTCAAGTCGCTCGTCGAGCGCGGCATGGCGTATCCCTGCTTCTGCACCGAGGAGGAGCTTGCCGAGGCGCACAGACAGCAGGAGGAGAACAAGGAAAACTTCGGCTACTACGGTAAATACGCCGTATGGCGCGACCGTCCGATGGAGGACATCGAGGCAGAGCTCGCCAAGGGCACGCCGTATGTCGTCCGCTTCCGTTCCGAGGGCAGCATCGAGCACAAGATCCGTCACGAGGACCTCGTAAAGGGCAAGATGGAGGTCACTGAGAACGATCAGGACGTCGTTATCCTCAAGTCGGACGGCATCCCGACCTATCACTTTGCACACGTTGTGGACGATCATCTGATGGGCACGACCATCGTTGTGCGCGGCGAGGAATGGCTCGCGACTTTGCCGGTACACCTCCAGCTGTTCCGCGCGATGGGCTGGAAGGCGCCGAAGTACGCGCACACCGCACAGCTGATGAAGATCGACCCCGAGACCGGCGGCAAGCGCAAGCTGTCCAAGCGCAAGGACCCGGAGCTCGCTCTGACGTTCTACGCGCAGGAGGGCTACCCGGTCCCGGCCGTGCTCGAGTATCTGATGACGCTCTTGAACTCCAACTTCGAGGAGTGGCGCCGCGCAAATCCGGATCTGCCGATGAACGATTTCCCGTTCACCACCAAGAAGATGAGCGGCTCGGGCGCGCTGTTCGACATCGAAAAGCTGCGCGACGTTTCCAAGAACGTCATCTCGCGCATGACCGCCGAGCAGGTTTACGATTACGTTGCCGAGTGGTCTGCTGTCAACGACAAGGAGTTTAACGCACTGCTGACCCGCGACCCGGCCTTCTCCAAGGCATACCTCGCCATCGGCCGCGGCGGCAAAAAGCCGCGCAAGGACCTCGCTCTCTGGTCGGATGCCAAGGGCTACATGGACTTCATGTTCGACGAGCTGTTCCGGCCGGATTACACCATGCCGGAGCGCGTTTCCGCCGAGGACGCAAAGGCGATCCTCGCCGACTTCGCCGGCATGTTCGACGAGAACGATACGCCGGACGGCTTCTTCGACAAGATGAAGCAGATCGCATCTGCGCACGGCTACGCTGCCGACACCAAGGCCTACAAGGCTGACCCGTCCGCCTTCAAGGGCGCGGTAGGCGACGTTTCCATGGTCGTCCGCGTCGCGGTCGCAGGCCGCCAGAACGCGCCCGATCTCCAGACCGTAATGGGTATTCTGGGCAGAGAAAAGGTGCTCGACCGACTCGAAAAGTGCTCTGCGGCGCTTTAATGCAGGGGGATATATAAGCTATGATGGAAAATGTAAATAACTTTCTGACGGAAATCATTGACGAGGACATCGCAAACGGCCTGTCCGAGCGCATTCATACCCGTTTTCCGCCCGAGCCGAACGGCTATCTGCACATCGGCTCGGCAAAGGCGATCTTCATCAACTGGTCGATCGCGAAGAAATACAACGGCCTGTTCAACCTGCGCTACGACGACACCAACCCGGTCAAGGAAGATACCGAGTATGTAGACTCCATCTGGGAGGACATCAAGTGGCTGACCGGCGAGGAGCCGAGCGGCGGTGTCTACTACGGCTCGGATTACTTCGAGACCTGCTTCGAGTGCGCCGTGCAGCTCATCAAGGACGGCAAGGCGTATGTAGACGATCTGACGCAGGAGGAAATGCGCGCGTACCGCGGCTCTCTGACCGAGCCGGGCAAGCTGAGCCCGTACCGCGACCGCTCGGTCGAGGAAAACCTCCAGCTGTTTCAGGATATGCGCGACGGCAAGTTCGCCGACGGCTCCAAGACGCTCCGCGCCAAGATCGACATGGCAAGCCCGAACATGAACCTGCGCGACCCGGCCATCTACCGCATCGTCCGCGCACATCATCACCGTCAGGGCGACAAGTGGTGCATCTATCCGCTGTACGACTTCGCACACCCGATTCAGGACGCACTTGAGGGCATCACGCACTCCATGTGCTCGATCGAGTTCGAGAACCACCGTCCGCTGTACGAGTGGGTCGTTGACAACTGCCCGCTGCCGCATCATCCGAAGCAGCGCGAGTTCGCCCGTCTGAACGTAACGCACACCGTTATGTCCAAGCGTTACCTGCGCCAGCTGGTATTTGAAAAGCACGTCGAGGGCTGGGACGATCCGCGCATGCCTACCCTGTGTGCACTGCGCCGCCGCGGCTATACGCCGAGCGCTATCCTTGACTTTGTACAGCGCGCCGGCATCGCGAAGGCAAATTCGCTCGTCGACATCAAGCTGCTCGAGCACTGCATCCGCGAAGAGCTGAACGACACCGCGCTGCGCCGCATGGCTGTCACCGAGCCGGTCAAGCTGGTTATCACCAACTATCCGGAGGGACAGTGCGAGGAGTTCGAGGTTCCGAACAATCCGCGCAATGAGGAAGCCGGCACCCGCAAGGTACCGTTCACCCGCGAGCTGTATATCGAAAAGAGCGACTTCGCCGAGGTTCCGCCCCCGAAGTTCCAGCGTCTCAAGCCGGACGGCGAGGTCCGTCTGATGGGCGCGTATATCGTCAAGTGCAACGAGATCGTCAAGGATGACAACGGCGAGATCGTCGAGATCCGCTGCACCGCAGACCTCGAGACCCGCAACGGCATGCCGGTCGACGGCCGCAAGGTCAAGGGCACCATCCACTGGGTATCCGCCGAGCACGCCATCGACGCAGACCTGTATCTGTACGACAACCTGTTCACCCTCGAGAACGTAAACGACGTACCGGAGGGCACGGATTATCTGGATTACCTCAACCCGGATTCGCTCAAGAAGCTGACCGGCTGCAAGCTCGAGCCGTCGCTCGCTGACGCGAAGGAAGGCGACCGCTTCCAGTTCGTCCGCATGGGCTACTACTGCAAGGACCGCGAGACCGGCCGCTTCAACCGTATCGTAACCCTCAAGGACAGCTTTGCAAAGACATTAAAATAAGCAAATAAAGCACAGCCGCCGCTCTATGCCGAAAGGCACGGAGCGGTGGTTTTATGCTGTATGCAAAAGAACCCCGAGGCCGCAACCTCGGGGTTCTTATTGTCTGTGTCTTATTCGTCGTCCTGCAGGGCGTCAAAGCCTTCTGCGCCGGTACGAACCTTAATGACGTTCTCTACGTCGTAGACGAAGATCTTGCCGTCGCCGATGTGGCCGGTATACAGAACCTTCTTGACGACCTCAACGACCGTCTCGACCGGAACCTTGGAGACAACGACCTCCATCTTGAGCTTCGGGAGCAGGGTTACATCGACCTCAGCGCCGCGGTAATACTCGGCAGCGCCCTTCTGTACGCCGCAGCCGATAACGTTCGTTACCGTCATGCCGGATACGCCGATGCCTGCCAGCGCTTCCTTGAGTACCTCAAACTTGGACTGCTTGGTGATGATGACGACCTTGCTCAGCTTGTGACCATCGGCCGCTGCCGCACCTTCGGTGGTGACCTTGGTGACCGGAACAGCCTTCTCGACCGCTACCGGAGCGGTATCCTTGATCCTTGCCGCGGTCTCGCCTGCCTTGGTGCCAAGGACAGTCGGAACGACCGGCATAAAGTCAGCATATGCGGAGGACAGGCCGTGCTCCGGCTTGTCGAGGCCCATGATCTCCTCAGCCTCGGAAACACGAAGGCCGATGGTGTGCTTGATGATGTTGAATACGATGGTCATGGTGATCGCAACCCATGCAATGACTGCGACAACGCCGAGAATCTGGATGCCGAGGAAGTGGAAGCCGCCGCCGTAGAACAGGCCGAGAGGTCGGGCCTCGGTGCCGTTGTAGTAAGCGAAGAAGCCGGTAAGGATGGTGCCGAGTGCGCCGTTGATGCAGTGTACGCCGACAGCGCCGACCGGGTCATCGACCTTGAGCTTCTGGTCTACGAACTCGATGCCGAATACAACTGCGAAGCCTGCGCAGATGCCGATGATCGCGGAACCCATCGGGGTTACCATATCGCAGCCTGCGGTGATGGCGACCAGACCGGCGAGCGAGCCGTTCAGCGTCATGGAAACATCAGGCTTCTTGTAGCGAATCCAGGTGATGCACATAACGGTTACGGTAGCGACAGCCGCCGCCATGTTGGTGGTAACGAATACGCGGGATGCGACCTCAGCGCCGCCGCCGGACAGTGCAACGGTAGAGCCGCCGTTGAAGCCGAACCAGCAGAACCACAGGATAAAGCAGCCGAGAGCGCCGAGGGTCAGGGAGTGACCCGGGATCGCGCGAGCCTTGCCGTCCTTGGTGTACTTGCCGATACGGGGACCGAGGATAGCCGCGCCGACCAGAGCGGCAACGCCGCCGACCATATGTACCGCCGTGGAGCCTGCGAAATCATGGAAGCCAAGCTCTGCGAGCCAGCCGCCGCCCCAGATCCAGTGACCGGAAACCGGGTAGATGACCGCGGAAATAACCATCGAATAAATGCAGTATGCAGAGAACTTGGTGCGCTCTGCCATGGAGCCGGAAACGATGGTGGCGGCCGTCGCGCAGAACACGGTCTGGAAGATCAGCGTCGTCCAGTTGTAGCCCTCGCCGACTACGCCGTCAGCGAAGAAATCAAAGCCGCCGAAGAACGGGCTTGCCGCACCGAACATGATGCCGAAGCCGAGGACCCAGAAGATCGGCGTGCCGAGCGAGAAATCCATCAGGTTCTTCATGATGATGTTGCCGGCGTTCTTCGCACGGGTGAAGCCTGTTTCCACCATCGCGAAGCCGGCCTGCATGAAGAATACCAGCGCCGCTGCGACGAGCGTCCAGCCTACGTCTACCGATGTCGCAAGATCGAGAATGTCCATTGAGTAAAACCCCCTAAAAAATTATGGCGTGTATCTCCCCCGCTCCCGAAGGAACAAGGGGAAATACACGCCATTGTGTATAGAAAAATATTTTCTAACGAATGTAACTGCTGCTCTTATACGTAGAACAGGATGTCAGAGTAGGTCGGGAACGGCCAGAACTTCTTGCCGACGAGACCCTCGAGCTTATCAGCCGGTGCACGGACCGCGTCCATCGCAGCGATGACAGTATTGTGGTAATAGTGCGCGGTTTCGATGTTGTCGCCGGACGGCGCCGCAGCAATCGCCTCGTCAAGCGCCGTATTCTTTGCGTACAGCTCCTCGGTCAGCTCGGAAATCTTGCCCAGCAGGCCGGCTTCCATGCCGCCGGATACGCCGGCAGCCTTCTTGCCGTTGACGGTGGCTGCAAGCTCACCCTCGAACGCGATGCACGCCGGAGTGATCTCCTCGCGTACCATGTCGCTCATGGTCATCGCCTCGATGTGCAGGATCTTGTTGTACTCCTCGAGCTGGGTCTCCATACGGGAATGAATTTCCTCGGCGGTGTAAACGTTGTGCTTTGCGAACAGGTCGAGGTTCTTCTGGTCAACGTAGTGCGGGAAGGCATCGGCTGCGCTCTTGAAGTTGAGCAGGCCGCGCTTCTCTGCCTCGACGACCCAGGACTCGTCATAGCCGTTGCCGTTGA
The DNA here is from genome assembly GCF_014288055.1 of Agathobaculum hominis. Classification (NCBI taxonomy): domain Bacteria; kingdom Bacillati; phylum Bacillota; class Clostridia; order Eubacteriales; family Butyricicoccaceae; genus Agathobaculum; species Agathobaculum hominis. Next base: position 25,590 of record NZ_JACOPK010000011.1, on the reverse strand, counting down.
AGATGATGCGCTTGTGCGCCTTGATCTCGCGCTTGATGAGCGCCATGAGAGCCGCGGTGAAGTCCTCTGCGCCCTCGAGCTCATCTGCGAACTGACGCAGCTCATCTGCGACTGCGGTGTTCAGCATGATGTTCGCGCAGGCAATGTTGACCGAGGAGCCGAGCGAACGGAACTCGAACTTGTTGCCGGTGAAGGCGAACGGAGAGGTACGGTTGCGGTCGGTGGTGTCCTTCGGGATCGCCGGCAGAACAGCCGCGCCGAGGTTCATCTTGGTCTTGTCTACGTCGGTATAATCCGCGTCGGACTCGATAGCGTCCAGAATGCCCTGAAGCTCGTCGCCGATGAACATGGAGATGATCGCCGGAGGAGCCTCGTTCGCGCCCAGACGGTGATCGTTGCCTGCGGAGGCGACCGAGATGCGGAGCAGATCCTGATACTCGTCGACAGCCTTGACGACTGCGGTCAGGAACAGCAGGAACTGTGCGTTCTTGCCCGGGTTCTTGCCCGGCTCGAGCAGGTTCTCGCCTGCATCGGTGGAAATAGACCAGTTATTGTGCTTGCCGGAGCCATTGACGCCCTCGAACGGCTTCTCGTGCAGCAGGCAGGTAAAGCCGTGCTTCTGAGCGACCGTGCGCATGACCTCCATGGTCAGCTGGTTGTGGTCGGTAGCGATATTGGTGGTGGAGAAGATCGGAGCCATCTCGTGCTGGCACGGTGCAACCTCGTTGTGCTTGGTCTTGGAGAGGATGCCGAGCTTCCACAGCTCCTCGTCGAGATCCTGCATGAACGCTGCAACGCGCGGACGGAGTGCGCCGAAGTAGTGATCATCCATCTCCTGGCCCTTCGGCGGCATCGCGCCGAACAGGGTGCGGCCGGTGAAGATGAGGTCCTTGCGCTTTGCGAAGTCCTCGCGGTCGATCAGGAAGTACTCCTGCTCGGGGCCTACGGTGGTGGTAACGCGCTTTACATCCTTGCCGAACAGCTTGAGTATGCGGCAGGCCTGCGTGCTGATCGCGTCCATCGAACGCAGCAGCGGGGTCTTCTTATCGAGGATCTGACCGGTGTAGGAGCAGAACGCGGTCGGAATGTAAAGGGAACCATCCTTTACGAAAGCGTAGCTGGTCGGGTCCCATGCGGTGTAGCCGCGCGCCTCGAACGTAGCGCGCAGGCCGCCGGACGGGAAGGAAGATGCATCCGGCTCGCCCTTGATCAGCTCCTTGCCGGAGAACTCCATCATCACGTGACCGTCGTCGGTCGGAGAGATGAAGGAGTCATGCTTCTCGGCGGTGATGCCGGTCATCGGCTGGAACCAGTGCGTATAGTGGGTCGCGCCCTTGCTGATCGCCCAGTCCTTCATTGCCGTTGCAACAACAGCAGCAACATCGGCGTCGATCGCAGTGCCCTCGCGCATGGTCTTTTTCAGCTTCTTGTAGACGTCCTTGGGAAGACGCTCTTTCATCACGGCGTCGTTAAACACCATGCTGCCGAACAGCTCGGGAACATTCGTTATGCTCATGAATGGTTCGCTCCTTACATATGTTAATTTTAATAGCAAACAAACTGAATAAAACAAAACAGGCGCTGCGGACTTCGTGCCCACAGCGCCTTTGCTGTTTACACTTTGCATTATAGCCGTCCCGCCTTGCTTTGTCAAGAGAAATGGGGATGCTTTTTTCTTTTTTTGAAGATTTAGTGCGACATACTTAAATTATCCTATGACACCGCCGTGTTTTTATGCAAGTTGTGAAAAATGTGTTTTTTATACGCTTTCCGCTTGACGAAGCCGGGCACGCTGCTATAAAATATAAAGCGAACAAAGGTGTTCGCCATAGCTGAGGATTTCGGTATCCGGATCCTCAGCTATGGCGAGCACCTTTTTATTTTGTTAAGTTTTCGCCGGCAAATACAAGCATAAATAAACTTGACTGACGGCAGTCCCCTTTCCGAAACGATCCCCACCGGGCGAAACGCGCCCGATCGTTCCCGGAAAAGGGCAGACATACGCATAAACAAGGAGGAAGCACCATGTTACAAAAAGAAGGGCAAGTCCGCATCCCCGCCGGCTGCGCGATCTCCGGCATCTTCCATAAGGACGGCGCACGCGAGAACGGCACCCGAATCATCGACTCCATCCGCACCATGCACGATCGTTCCAACGGCCTGGGCGGCGGCTTCGCAGGCTACGGTATCTATCCGGAATACGCCGACTACTATGCGTTTCATGTATTTTTCGACACGCAGGCGGCAAAGGACGAGTGCGAGCGCGAGATCGAGAAGCATTTCGACATCGTAAACCTGTCCAAGATCCCGACCCGTCAGCATCCGCGCATCACGGACGAGCCGATGATCTGGCGCTATTTCGTCGCTCCCCTGCCGACCAAGCTCGCCGCGAGCCAGCTCGACGAGCGCGAGTTCGTCGCACGCTTCGTCATCCGCATCAACCACACGCTCGACGGCGCGTACATCTTCTCCTCCGGCAAGAACATGGGCGTATTCAAGGCCAACGGCTTCCCCGAGGACGTCGGCGAATACTATATGCTCGAAAACTATGAGGCGTACTCGTGGACCTGCCACGGCCGCTACCCGACCAACACCCCGGGCTGGTGGGGCGGCGCGCATCCGTTCGCGCTGCTCGATACCACGGTCGTCCACAACGGCGAGATCTCGTCCTACGACGCAAACCGCCGCTTCATCGAGATGTTCGGCTATTCCTGCGACCTTCTGACCGACACCGAGGTCATCACCTATATCATCGATTATCTCGGCCGCAAGCTCGGTCTTACCTATCCCGAGATCTCCAACGTCATCGCAGCTCCCTTCTGGTCCACCATCGAAAAGCAGGAGCCGCGTGAGCGCGAGCGTCTGACCTATCTGCGCAACGCCTTCGCGTCTCTCATGGTCACCGGCCCGTTCTCCATCCTCGTCGGCTACACCGGCGGCCTGATGGCGCTGAACGACCGGCTCAAGCTCCGCAGCATGGTCGTCGGCGAGAAGGACGAGACCGTATACATCGCTTCCGAGGAATGCGCGATCCGCGTCATTGCCCCCGAGCTGGATAAGATCTGGGCGCCCCGCGGCGGCGAGGCTGTCATTGTCAACCTGAACGACGGAGGGAACAAGTAATGGCTATTGATTTCTTATATCCGCAGTATGAGGTCGTCCGCAATTACGACCGCTGTATCTGCTGCCGCGCCTGCGAGCGTCAATGCGCGAACGAAGTACATTTTTACGACCCGGAATTTCAGAAGATGCAGGTCGATGAGTCCAAGTGCGTCGCCTGCCACCGCTGCGTATCGCTCTGCCCGACCCGCGCGCTCAAGATCGTAAAGACCGACCATACCTTTAAGGAGAACGCAAACTGGACCGGCAAGGCCATCTCCGAGGTCTACCGTCAGGCAGGCTCGGGCGGCGTGCTGCTCTCCTCGATGGGCAACCCGAAGCCGTACCCGATCTACTGGGACAAGATCCTCATCAACGCTTCGCAGGTCACCAACCCGTCCATCGATCCGCTGCGCGAGCCGATGGAGACCAAGACCTTCCTCGGCAAGAAGCCGGGCAAGATCGAGCGCGACAAGGACGGCAGGCTCGTCCCGAACATGACGCCGCAGCTCGAGCTGAACGTGCCGATCATGTTCTCCGCGATGAGCTACGGTTCGATCTCCTACAACGCCCACGCTTCCCTCGCCCGTGCAGCCTGCGCGCTCGGTACCTATTATAATACCGGCGAGGGCGGCCTGCACAAGGACTTCTATCAGTACGGCCCCCACACCATCGTTCAGGTCGCATCCGGCCGCTTCGGCGTGCACAAGGATTATCTCGAAGCCGGCGCCGCCATCGAGATCAAGATGGGCCAGGGCGCAAAGCCCGGCATCGGCGGCCATCTGCCCGGCCTCAAGGTCGGCCCGGACATCTCCAAGACCCGTATGATCCCGGAGGGCACGGACGCCATCTCCCCGGCTCCCCACCACGATATCTACTCCATCGAGGACCTGCGCCAGCTCGTATTCTCGCTCAAGGAAGCGACCGAATACAAAAAGCCGGTCATGGTCAAGATCGCAGCCGTACATAATGTAGCGGCGATCGCTTCGGGTGTTGCCCGCTCGGGCGCGGACGTCATCTGCATCGACGGCTACCGCGGCGGTACCGGCGCGGCTCCGACCCGTATCCGCGACAACGTCGGCATCCCGATCGAGCTTGCGCTCGCCGCTGTCGACCAGCGTCTGCGCGACGAGGGCATCCGCGATCAGGTCTCGGTCGTTGTCGGCGGTTCCATCCGCAACTCCGCAGATCTGCTGAAGGCCATCGCGCTCGGCGCAGACGCCTGCTACATCGCAACCAGCGCCCTGCTCGCCATGGGCTGCCACCTGTGCCGCACCTGCCAGACCGGCAAGTGCAACTGGGGCATCGCGACCCAGCGTCCCGATCTGGTCAAGCGCCTCAACCCGGATATCGGCTCTCAGCGCCTGATCAACCTCGTCACCGCGTGGGATCACGAGCTGAAGGAAATGATGGGCGGCATGGGCATCAACTCCATCGAGGCCCTGCGCGGCAACCGTCTGATGCTTCGCGGCATCGGTCTGAACGACCGCGAGCTGAACATTCTCGGCATCAAGCACGCCGGTGAATGACTTTGAATGAATACGCGCTTTGCGCGTGCCAGAATTCCTAACTTCTAACTCCTGACCGGGACAAGAAAGGGTCTTACATAGATGAAACGAGTATATGTCAACGAAAAATGGTGTCTTGGCTGCCATCTCTGCGAATACTACTGTGCGTTCGCAAACTCGGGCAAGTCCTCCATGGTCAAGGCGCTCAAGGATCACAAGATCGCGCCCCGCATCCGCATCGAGGAGCGCAACAACATCTCCTTCGCGGTATCCTGCCGCCACTGCACCGATCCGCTGTGCGTCAAGGGCTGTATCTCCGGCGCGCTGACCATCGTGGACGGCGCGGTGCAGATCGACTCCGGCAAGTGCGTCGGCTGCTACACCTGCATTCTGTCCTGCCCCTACGGCGCGCTTTCCACGTCCAGCGAGGGCGCGATCCAGAAATGCGAGCTGTGCGCGAAGAATGCGTTCGGCCAGCCGATGTGCGTACAGGGCTGTCCGAACAAGGCGATCGTTTACGAGGAGAGGTGAGCAGAATGAAATACGTAATCATCGGCAACGGCACCGCAGCGGTCGGCGCCATCGAGGGCATCCGCTCCGCGGACAAGGTCGGCCCCATCACGATCATCTCCACCGAACCGTATCACGTTTACGGTCGTCCGCTCATTTCCTATATGCTGCTCGGCAAGACGACCGAGGAAAAGATGCTCCAGTACCGCCCGGACGACTTCTACGAAAAGAACAACGTCACCACCATGCTCGGCAGGACGGTGCAGCACATTGACCCGAAAAAGCAGACCGTCTCGCTCGCGAGCGGCGAGTCCGTCCCCTATGACAGACTGTGCATCTGCACCGGCTCGCGCCCGTTCGTTCCCCCGATGGAGGGTCTGGACACGGTCGAGAACAAAACGAGCTTCATGACGCTCGACGACGCGAAGCATCTGAACGAAATGCTCGGCGAGACGAACGACAAGCGCGTGCTCATCGTCGGCGCGGGCCTCATCGGCCTGAAGTGCGCCGAGGGCATCTACCAGCGTGTTTCCGAGCTGACCGTCATCGACCTCGCGCCGCGCATCCTGCCGAACGTTCTGACCGAGGTCCCGGCGGCCATCATCCAGAAGCACATCGAGAGCAAGGGCGTAAAATTCCTGCTCGGCGACTCGGTGGCGCAGTTCGAGCCGAACAAGGCGCACCTCAAGAGCGGCGGCACGATCGATTTCGATATTCTCGTCGTAGCGGTCGGCGTCCGTCCGAACACTGAGCTTGCCGCCGAGGCAGGCTGCGAGGTCAACCGCGGCATCCTCATCGACGAGCACTCGGCCACCTGCGTGCCGAACATCTATGCCGCAGGCGACTGCACGGTCTCCCACGACATCGCGGCCGGCGTGGACCGCATCCTCGCCATCCTGCCGAACGCCTATATGCAGGGCGAGACCGCAGGCAAGAACATGGCAGACCATATCTGCTCGTTCACCAAGGCCATCCCGATGAACGCTTCGGGCTTCATGGGCCTGCATATGATCACCGCCGGCTCCTATGACGGCGAGGCCTATCTCGAGCAGGACGACGAGCACTACAAGCTGCTCGTGACGCGCGACAACCGGCTCGTCGGCTTCATTCTGATCGGCGACGTCGACCGCGCAGGCATTTACACCTCGCTCATCCGCGAGCAGACCCCGCTCGACACCATCGACTTTGAGCTCATCCGCGACAAGCCGCAGCTCATGGCATTTTCGCACGCAGAACGCGCAAAGAAGTTAGGAGGCGCACACTGATGACGACAATTCAGGCAGGTCTTACCTATTACAAGCAGGTAAACGAAAAGGTCCGCGAGGCAGCTGAAAAGGACGACAGCATCACGATCGAGAACGTGATCGGCCAGCGCTACATCGGCTGCGGCTCCTCGGGCAAAAATATCACGGTACACGGCACCCCGGGCAACGGCCTCGGCCAGTACCTCAACGGCTCGACGCTCGAGGTGTTCGGCAACGCGCAGGAGGCGGTCGGCGACACGATGAACGAGGGCGACATCATCATCCACGGCAACGTCGGCGACGCCTGCGGCTACGGCATGCGCGGCGGCCGCATCTTCATCGAGGGCGACTGCGGCTACCGCGGCGGCATCCACATGAAGGCCTATCAGGAGCACTTCCCCGTCGTCGTCATCGGCGGCAAGGCAGGCTCGTTCCTCGGCGAGTACCAGGCCGGCGGCCTCATCCTCGTTCTCGGCATCGGCCAGAACGGCGCATATCCGGTCAACAATTTTTGCGGAACGGGTATGCACGGCGGCAGAATTGTGCTAAGATGTGATAAAGCCCCGACCGGCCTTCCCCCTCAGGTTCTCGTAAACGAGGCGACCGAGGCAGACATGACGCACATCGCGCCTTATATCAAGGAATACGCCCGTCATTTCGGTGCAAACGCTGCCGACCTGCTGGAGCAGAAGTATTTCGTCCTGACACCGAACCCGGCGGCAGGCTACAAGCAGCTTTACACCTTCGAGGCGTAAGACAATACTCAGACCGGTACGGAAAAGCTCCCCTTTGCAGTCGGAGCTTTTTCGCCTGTCCGGATAAAAGAAAAGGAGGCTCTCCGTATGGATACCACCATGAGCGAAGTCGTACAGTTTATTCAGGAAAACGACGTAAAATTCATCCGTCTGGCGTTCTGCGACATTTTCGGAAACCAGAAGAACATTGCCATTCAGCCGACCGAGCTGACGCGCGCCTTTGAATACGGCATTCATTTCAACGCGTCCGCTCTGCGCGGCTTTCTCAACGTTGACGCATCCGACCTGCTGCTGTTCCCCGACCCGGCCACGCTTTCCGTGCTGCCGTGGCGCCCGGCACAGGGCCGCGTCGTTCGCTTTTACTGCGACATCCGCTACCCGGACGGCACGCCGTTCGAGGGCGACGGCCGCTATCTGCTGCGGCAGGCGAGCCGCCGCGCGCGCAAGGCCGGCTACTCGCTGACTATGTGCACCGCGAGCGAGTTCTATCTGTTCGAGCTCGACGAGAACGGCCACCCGACCACCATCCCCCACGACCACGGCGAATATTTCGACGTCGCGCCGCTCGACAAGGCGGAAAACGTGCGCCGTCAGATCTGCCTGACACTCGAGGAGATGAACATTCAGCCGGAGTCCTCGCATCATGAGCAGGGTCCCGGCCAGAACGAGGTCGATTTCCGCGCCGCGGAGGCGCTCGAGGCAGCGGATAATTTCGTGACCTTCAAGTGGGTCGTCAAGTCCATGGCCTCCTCGAGCGGCCTGTATGCGTCCTTCCTGCCCAAGCCGCTCCAGAACACCCCGGGCAGCGGCCTGCATCTCGCGGTCTCGATCACCAAGGACGGTCAGAACCTGTTCCATCCGTCCATCGAGGAGTCCGAGGAGGGCCGTCAGTTCGTTGCAGGCGTGCTGCGCCGCGCCGCCGAAATGACCATCTTCGGCAACCCGCTCACCAATTCCTTCCAGCGTCTCGGCGAGTTCGAAGCGCCCAAGTATATCACCTGGTCGCACCAGAACCGCGCGCCGCTCATCACCGTCCCGCTCGCGACCGGCGGCAAGCCCAACCGCTTCAAGCTGCGCTCGTTCGACGGCTGCATCAATCCGTACATCGTATTCGCCCTGCTCATCCACGCAGGTCTGGACGGCATCGAGAACAAGCTCGAGCTTGCGCCTGCGTGCGAGGAAAACCTGTTCACCTCGAGCGAGGCGGTCCGCGCCAGGTATGATGCGCTGCCCGAGTCGCTGTGCGAGGCCATCCGCACCGCGCAGAGCAGCGACTTTATCGCAAAATACCTGCCCGAAAAGATGCGCACAGCCTTTTTCGCCGCCAAGCAGGCCGAGCATGATCGCATCGCGCTGGCCGACGACCGCACCGCTGCCGAGCGTCAGCTTTACTTCGAACGCTACTGAGACAACCGAAAGGAGGGGAACGCGCTCTATGGAACGTATTCTCGTCGTTTCTTCGACCGATAAATCACATACAATGCTCGCGCAGTTTCTGGTCTCCTGCGGCGTGCAGTCTCAGCTGTACCGCGCGAAGGCCGGCAGCGAAGCGCGCCGCGCACTCGTGGACGGCGAATTTGACCTTGTACTGGTCAACACGCCGCTGCCCGACGAATTCGGCCATGAACTGGCGCAGCTCGCCGCGGGCGAGACCACCGCAGGAGTTATCCTGCTCGCAAAGGCGGAGATCGCGGACAGCGTCGCAGAAAAGGTGGAGGACGACGGCGTATTCGTCGTGCCCAAGCCGCTCTCGCGCGTGTTGTTCATGCAGGCGCTGCGCATGACGCGCGCCGCACGCAGCCGTCTGAACGGACTGCAAAACGAAAACCGCCGCCTCCAGAAGCGCATCGAGGACATCCGCCTCGTCGACCGAGCGAAATGCCTGCTCATCGAGTGCTGCGGAATGTCCGAGCCGGAGGCGCACAGCTACATAGAACAGCAGGCCATGAACCGCCGCTGCCCCAAGCGCGACATCGCGCAGGGCATCATCGACGGAGACACACCTTAAGCTGTCGAAAAACGCACTTTATCGACCGACTGAGAGCCGCATCAAGCGGCTCTTTTTCATGCAGAAAACAAGGGTACACCGTTCTCAGGTGTACCCTTGCTGTTTTTCTGTTTACTTGAGGTCGTCGAACAGGCCGGTGAAGTCGAAGGTTGCGAAGTAGTCCTTCGGGGTCTCCGCACGGCGGATCATCTCGACCGAGCCGTCCTCGCGGAGCAGCAGCTCTGCGGAGCGCAGCTTGCCGTTGTAGTTATAGCCCATCGAGAAGCCATGCGCGCCGGTGTCATGGATATAGATATAATCACCGATATCGATGCGCGGCAGGTTGCGGTCAACTGCAAACTTGTCGTTGTTCTCGCACAGACCGCCGGTTACATCGTAGGTGCGGTCATGCAGCGCATTCTCCTTGCCGAGGACCGTGATGTGGTGGTATGCGCCATACATCGCCGGACGCATGAGGTTTGCCGCGCAGGCATCCAGACCGGCATACTCCTTGTAGGTGTGCTTGTGGTGGATGCACTTTGCAACAAGCGCGCCATAGGGGCCAAGGATAAAGCGGCCCATCTCGGTGTAGATGGAAACGTCGTCCATGCCTGCCGGGACAAGCACCTCGTCAAAGGCGCGGTGTACGCCCTCGCCGATCGCCATGATGTCGTTCGGCTCCTGCCACGGCTTGTAGGGGATGCCTACGCCGCCCGACAGATTGATGAACGCGATATGCACGCCGGTCTCCTTCTGAACATCGACGGCCAGCTTGAACAGGATGCGGGCGAGTGCCGGATAATATTCGTTTGCAACCGTGTTGGAGGCCAGGAACGCATGGATGCCGAAGTGCTTGACGCCCTTCTGCTTCATGTACTTGAACGCCTCGATCAGCTGCTCGCGGGTCATGCCGTACTTGGCTTCCTGCGGCGTGTCCATGATCTCGTTTTCGAGAACGAAGTCGCCACCCGGATTGAAGCGGCAGGACATGGTCTCCTTCCACTCGCCTACCTTGTCGTAGTAGTCGAGGTGGGTGATGTCGTCGAAATTCACGATCGCATCGAGGTCGCTTGCGAGCTTGAAGTCCTCGTTCGGCGTGACATTCGAGGAGAACATGATGTCGTGGCCGGTAATGCCGCAGGCGCGGCTGAGCTGAAGCTCGGTATAGCTCGAGCAGTCGCAGCCGAAGCCCTCCTCGTGCAGGATCTGAACGAGACGCGGATTGGGGGTCGCCTTGACCGCGAAATATTCCTTATAGCCCGGGTTCCATGCAAACGCGGCCTTTACCTTGCGCGCGTTCTCACGGATCGCCTTTTCATCATAGATATGAAACGGAGTCGGATAGGTCTTGCTGATCTCCTGCGCCTGCTGGAGTGTCAAAAAAGGTTTCTTTTCCATGTGTTTCGCCTTGCCTTCTTGGGAAATTTAGTGGTGCAGATTAAGCAATACCGCATAATGGAACATGCTCTGATTGTGCGGTGCTGCCTAAGGTTTATACGTCGGATTTTGCGCCGAGGATGCGCTCGAAGCGGCGGCGCATATCGTTTTCCATGCGCTGCGTCTCGATCTCATCCACGTCGACGATGCGGCCGTCCTCCACGATAACGACAGTGCCCTCTGCTAACATTGCAGGAGCGCCTTCACGCGGAATCTTTACCGTATCTTCACCGATTTCTACATAAATATAGTCACCCTCAAAGTGATCGATGATGCCGGTCTTTTTCATACAGCATTCTCCTTGTAAGCGATGAGCGGGAGCGCGACCGTGCCGCTTTCCGCGGTCATGCGGATATCGCGTACACCCGCAAGTGTCAGATTGGTTAGCGTTTGTTCGGCCGGATGACCGTAGTCGTTGTCCGTGCCGCAGGATATGATGGCGGTCTGCGCTCCGAGCGCAGAGAGAAATGCAGGAGAGGACGAGGTATCCGAGCCATGATGGCCGACCTTCAGAATATCGCACCGAAGCCCGGGATGGTGCCGCAGGAGCGACTGCTCGGCCGGCTCCTCCGCATCTCCCATCAGCAGGACGGAAGCGCTGCCGGTTTGAAACAGAGTGATCAGAGAGCGGTCATTTATCTGGTCAGCCGGGATATCCTCCGCCGGACCGAGGAACGTGAGCGAAGCGCCGCCCTTCAGCGTGAGCGTCTCGCCGTCATACGGGACGAGGGGCGTGAGTCTGCGCCGGCGGAGCGCCGCATCCAGCCCGTCGCTCTGCGTTTCCGCACTCATGTAAAAGCTGCGCACGGGAAACGCGCGGAGCACCGCCTCCATGCCGCCGATATGGTCGGCGTGGGGATGCGTCGCGATGACGGCGTCGAGCCGGCGCACGCCGAGACTTTTCAGCTCGCGCACGAGCGCCGGTGCGCCCTCCGGTGTACCGGCATCCACGAGGACCGTGCTGCCGCCCGAAACGAGCAGCGTGCAGTCACCCTCGCCTACATCAAGAAAATACGCGGTGTCCTCCTCGGGGAGGGACGCGGCGCCGAGCCGTCCGGCAAGCAGCAGTCCCCCGTCGAGCAGGAGCGCCGCCGCTGCGAGCACCAGCAGGAGCCGCCGCACACGCGCTTTCATTTTTATTCCTCGCAGGAACGGTACGAGTCAAACTCGTCGGTAATCTCCTTCGAAGGAGCCGCAGTCAGCAGGCTGACAACGAAAATCGCGATCAGACCGCAGACAAAGCCCGGGACGATCTCATACAGGTCGAAGATGCCGCCGGAAAGCTGCGCCCAGACCAGATCGACGATGCCGCCGACCAGGATGCCCGCATAAGCGCCCTGCTTGTTGGTGCGCTTCCAGAACAGCGAGCACAGAACGAGCGGACCGAAGGCCGAGCCGAAGCCGCCCCATGCGTAGGAGACCAGACCGAGAACCGTGCTGTTCTGGTTGGTCGCGATGAGAACGGCGATGACCGCAACGCCCATAACGCAGCCGCGGGAAACCCACATCAGCTCCTTCTCGGTCGCCTGCGGACGGATCTTGTTGTGATAAAAGTCCTTGGTCAGTGCAGACGCGGTAACGAGCAGCTGGGAGTCCGCAGTGGACATGATGGCTGCGAGGATAGCAGACAGGAAGATGCCTGCGATAAAGAGCGGGAAGAACTTGGAGACCATGGTGATGTAGATGATCTCCTGCTGGCCGTTGCCGTCGAGCAGACCGTCGCCGAGAACCATGCGGCCGGAAACGCCGATCAGGACTGCTGCGGTCAGCGAGATAACGACCCATACCGTCGCGATGCGGCGGGATTTTTTGATCGCCGCCGGAGAGGAAATGCCCATAAAGCGCACGAGGATGTGCGGCTGACCGAAGTAGCCGAGACCCCATGCAACGAGCGAGACGATACCCATCGCGGTGTACGGCGTATTAGTCGCGCCGTCAACAAACATGCTCAGGAAGTTCGGGTTGAACGCCTCGACGCTCGAAATGAACTCCGCCGGGCCGCCCATACGGAAAACCGCGATCAGCGGAACCGCAACCACGCAGAAGAACATCATGAGACCCTGGAAGAAGTCGGTCCAGCACACGGCGAAGAAGCCGCCTGCGAACGTATACGAGATAACGACGACTGCGCCGACCGCGAGCGATACCAGATACGGGATGCCGAAAACGGACGAGAACAGCTTTGCGCAGGAAACGAAGCCGGACGCGGTATAGAACAGGAAGAATACCAGAATGAATACCGCCGAAATGACCGAGAGCCAGCCGGATTCGTCATGGAAGCGGTTCTTGAAATACTCCGGCAGCGTGATCGCGTCGCCTGCCACCTTGGTGTACTGGCGCAGCGGCTTGGCTACGAGCAGCCAGTTGAGATAGGTGCCGATCGCAAGGCCGATGCCGATCCAGCCGGCGGAAATACCGGACAGATATGCCGCGCCCGGCAGACCCATCAGCAGCCAGCCGGACATATCGGACGCCTGCGCACTCATCGAAGTGACCCAGGAGCCGAGCTTTCGTCCGCCAAGGAAGTATTCGGTCGTGGTCTTATTCTTGCCGACAAAATACATGCCGATACAGAGCATAAAAATCAAATAGACGCAGAATGCGGCTATGGTTACTATGCGGTTTGTCATCATTGTTTTACCCTCCATTTTATACTGTTAATTATACAGGAAATCCGATAATTTTGCAAGATGCCGCCGCAAAAATTGCAAAATCTCGCAAAAATGAACATATTACACAATTCCGGTATGTTTTCACCGCTTTACTTTGGTAAAAGCGCTCAGTGCTGAAGCCAGCTCGGCTTTTCCCTCATGCGCACGCCTGCGGCGATGCCGAGCGCGGCATACATCGTGAGCACCGAGGTGCCGCCGTATGAGAAAAACGGCAGCGTCAGACCCATGACCGGCAGCAGACCGACATTCATGAAGATGTTCATGAACGTCTGGAACAGGAACATGCCGGCAACGCCGACCGCGAGAAGCGAGGAGAACGGCGTGGACGCGCGGTAGGACACATAAAACAGGCGCGCGATGAGCAGGCTCAGCAGCAGGATGATCGCCATGCAGCCGAGAAAGCCGAGCTCCTCACCGGCGACCGAAAAGATATAGTCGGTCTGGTTCTCCGGGACGTACTGGAGCTGCGTCATGGTGCCGTGCGTCAGTCCCTGTCCGGTGAGCTGTCCCGAGCCGATGGCGATCTTGCCGTAGGTTGTCTGAAGCGCGGCCTGCGGGTCGATCGACGGGTCGAACAGCACGAGTATTCGCGTGATCTGATATTTCTTCAGCACAAAATTCCACAGCACCGGCACGCTCGCCACCGCGACGCCCGCGCCGAGCGCGATCCATTTGAGCGACAGACCGGCCGCGAACAGCATAATGACCGCGATCATGAAATACTGGATCGCCATGCCCGAGTCGCCCGAGGAGACGACGACCACCGCCATCATGATAAGCGTATGCAGCGCGATGACCGCAAGACCGCGCAGCTCGCTGATATACTCTCCGACCTCGGAGATATGCGCCGCCATCGTGAAGATGAAGATCAGCTTGCCGAGCTCGCCCGGCTGAAGGCTGGTCACGCCCAGATTGAGCCACGCGCGCTGGCCATTGACCTCCATGCCGAGAGGCGTGAACAGCAGCAGCTGAAGGCAGATGTTCACGATGACGAAGTTTTTCCACCTGTTCCGCAGCCCCTCCAGATCGATAAGGCTCATCAGCACGAAGGCGCCGAAGCCGATCAGGATGGCCGCGCCCTGCACATACAGATTTTTCGTCGAGCCGTCGTCCTTGATCGAGACAGGATTGAGCGTGGCGGAGTAGATGAGCGCCATGCCGTAGCCGGAGCAGATAAAGGCGATGACCGCCAGATACAGATCGGTGTTTTTCAGATAATGCGCCACCGATTTGAAAAGGTCCATGCAGACCCTCCTTTTCCGTGTTCTTGTCATTCCATGCGGAAATATAATATCAGATTATATCATACCACAATGACGCACATTTTTCGAGATTGAATTTCGTCAAATTTTTCGCGCACCTCACTGGAAAACTGTGCAGAACATTGTTATAATGGTTTTAACATTTAAGTGTGTGCGGCCGGGCGACAATCCGTTCGCCGCGCCCCAGTTATCAGGAGGAATGTTATGTTATCCGACATCGAAATCGCACAGGGCTGCCAGATGCGCCCGATCACCGAGGTAGCAGCGGCAGCCGGTCTGGACGCCGAGGATCTTGAGCTGTACGGCAAGTACAAGGCCAAGCTGTCCGCAGACGTATGGAAAAAGACCGCAGACAAGCCGGACGGCAAGCTCGTTCTCGTCACCGCCATTAACCCGACTCCTGCCGGCGAGGGCAAGACCACCACGACCGTCGGTCTGGGCGAGGCGCTCGCAAAAATGGGCAAAAAGGCCATGATCGCGCTGCGCGAGCCGTCTCTCGGCCCGGTATTCGGCATCAAGGGCGGCGCGGCAGGCGGCGGCTACGCGCAGGTCGTTCCGATGGAGGACATCAATCTGCACTTCACCGGCGACATGCACGCGATCACCGCGGCGAACAATCTGCTCTGCGCCATGCTCGACAACCACATGCAGCAGGGCAATGTGCTCGGCATCGATCCGCGCCGCATTGTTTTCACCCGTGTCATGGATATGAACGACCGCGCGCTGCGCAACATCACGATCGGTCTGGGCGGCAAGGTAAACGGTGTGCCGCGCGAGGATCACTTCATGATCACGGTTGCGTCCGAGGTCATGGCCATCCTGTGTCTGGCGAAGGATCTCGACGACCTCAAGAAGCGCTTCGGCGACATTCTCGTCGCATACACCTTTGCCGGCAAGCCGGTCTATGCGCGCGACCTGCACGCTGAGGGCGCGATGACCGCGCTGATGCGCGACGCCATCAAGCCGAACCTCGTTCAGACGCTCGAGGGCACCCCGGCGCTCATGCACGGCGGCCCGTTCGCGAACATCGCGCACGGCTGCAACAGCGTTCAGGCGACCCGTCTCGCCATGAAGCTCGCTGACATCGCCATCACCGAGGCCGGCTTCGGCGCAGACCTCGGCGCAGAGAAGTTCATGGACATCAAGTGCCGCAAGGCCGGCATCTCTCCGGACTGCATCGTGCTCGTCGCGACCGTCCGCGCGCTCAAGTACAACGGCGGCGTACCCAAGACCGAGCTGAACACCCCCGACATGAGCGCGCTCGAGCGCGGCATCTGCAACCTCGACGCCCATCTGGACAACATGAAGAAGTTCGGCGTGCCGGTCGTTGTCGCCATCAACGCCTTCCCGACCGATACCGCCGAGGAGATGGAGTTCATCCGAAAGCACTGCGCAGAGCGCGGCGTCCGCGTTGCCCTGTCCGAGGTATTCGCCAAGGGCGGCGAAGGCGGCGAGGAGCTTGCGCGTGAGGTGCTGACCGTGCTCGACGAGGGCAAGGCAGACTTCCACATGCTGTATGAGGACGAGCTTCCGCTCGAGGAGAAGATCCGCAGAATTGCCAAGGAAATCTACGGTGCGGACGGCGTGACCTTTGCTCCCGCGGCGCACAAGGAGCTTGCGAACATCACCGACATGGGCTATGGCAGTCTGCCGGTCTGCATCGCCAAGACGCAGTATTCGCTGTCCGACGACGCTTCGCTGCTCGGCCGTCCGAGCCAGTTCGTTGTAAGCGTCCGCTCGGCGCGTCTGGCCGCCGGCGCAGGCTTTGTTGTCGTGGAGACCGGCGCAGTCATGACCATGCCGGGTCTGCCGAAGGTTCCGGCGGCAGAAAAGATCGACGTGGACAATGCCGGTGTCATCACCGGGCTCTTCTAAGAGGGTCTAAGGGGGACACTGTCCCCCTTAGATACGCTCCCGGTTCCGGAGAAACCGGGAGCGATAACCCCCTCTCGTCCGCACGGCGGACGAGGCCGTGCCGCCGCGGCACGGGCAGAGGTGTAAAAGTCCGGCAAAGCTGGACTTTTACAGAGAATTTTATGCGGCGCACTGCGGTGCGCCTGTCCTGCCTGTTTTGCCGAAGGCAAAATGCGGCAGGAGACTGCGCCCTTCGGGCGCGAAAGGCACGCTTGGCGTGCCTTTCCTTTTCTCCCGTAGGGAGTCGGAAACTTTCGGACGACTCGTGTTCTGCGAAGTCAAAACACAGGTTGTCGGAAAAACGAAGTTTGTCGACAGGCTTGACAGGCTTCTTGCTATTTTCATGTCCGCATGATATGATAGTATTGAAATGATACAAAGAAAAGGTGTTTCCATGGAATATATCACCCATTCGCCCGAGGAGACAGAGGCGCTCGGCGCGAAGTTCGCTCTCAGCCTGCATCCCGGCGATGTCGTGGCGTTCTCCGGCGACCTCGGCGCAGGAAAAACCGCCTTCACGCGCGGCGTGCTGCGCGGTCTCGGCTATACCGGCCGCGTCACCAGTCCGACGTTCGCCATCGCGAACGAATACCACACAGACCGTGCAGATGTGGCGCATTTCGATCTCTACCGCATCCTCGACAGCGAGGCACTGTTCGAGATCGGCTTCGATGAATACCTTGACGGCTCGAAGATCGTGCTGATCGAATGGAGCGAAAATGCTGCCGATATCCTGCCGGACAGCTATAAAACCGTGCATATTCAGTACGGAACTTTCGAAAATGACCGAGTGGTCACGATTGATGAGGTGAAGAAGCAATGAAAATTCTCGCTCTGGAGTCCTCTGCGGTGAGCGCTTCGGTCGCTCTGACCGAGGACGACAAGCTCATCGCACAGTCCTTTCAGAACTGCGGTCTGACGCACTCGCGCACCCTGCTGCCGATGGCGGAGGCGCTGCTCGCAAACTGCGGCGTTTCGCTCTCCGAGGTCGATGCTTTCGCGGTCGCACACGGCCCGGGCTCGTTTACCGGCGTGCGCATCGGCGTTGCGACAGTCAAGGGGCTCGCGCTCGGCACGGACAGGCCGTGCGTCGGCGTATCGACGCTCGAGGCCATGGCCTGGGGCGCGCGCTCTCTCGGCGGCAGTCTCTGCTGCGTCATGGACGCCCGCGCCGGTCAGGTATACAATGCGCTCTTCGAGGTCGACGGCCTCACACCAAGGCGTCTGTGCGATGACCGCGCGCTCAAAATGACCGAGCTTTCCGAAGAAATCGGCGAAGCTCCGTATTTTCTGGTTGGAGACGGCGCGAACTTGTGTTATAATACCATTAAAGACAGCTGTACCGGTCTGCGTCTTGCGCCGCCCGAGCTGCGCTACGCCACCGGCTTCGGTGTCGCGGCCGCCGCGCTGCCGCTCATTCGTGAGGGCAGAACCTGCACCCCGCAGGAGCTCGACGCCTTCTATCTGCGCCGTCCGCAGGCCGAACGCGAACGCATGAAGCGTCTCGCGGAGAACAAATAACAAATTCAGACTTCAATAAAAGGAGACTACGATTATGGCAACCGTACATGAAATGGACCACCCGCTGATCAAGCACAAGCTGAGCCTGATGCGTGACAAGACCACCGGCGTCAAGGAATTCCGCGAGGCCGCTTCCGAGATCGCTATGCTGATGTGCTACGAGGCGACCCGTGATCTGCCGCTCAAGGAGATCACCATCGAGACCCCGGTTTCCGAGGCTCGCGTACAGGTCATTTCCGGCAAGAAGATCGCTCTCGTTCCGATCCTGCGCGCAGGTCTCGGCATGGTAGAGGGCATTCTGGAGATGATCCCGGCGGCCAAGGTCGGCCACATCGGTCTGTACCGCAACCCGGAGACCCTCCAGCCGATCGAGTATTACTGCAAGCTGCCGAGCGACATCAACGAGCGCGACGTTCTGCTGCTCGATCCGATGCTTGCAACCGGCGGTTCCGCGATCGCTGCGATCGACGGCCTCAAGCGCCGCGGCGTCAAGCACATCAAGCTGATGAACCTCATCGGTGCGCCGGAAGGTGTTGCTGCGGTTCAGAAGGCTCATCCGGACGTTGAGATCTTCGTCGGCGCGATCGACGAAAAGCTGAACGATCACGGCTACATCGTTCCGGGTCTGGGCGATGCCGGCGACCGTATCTTCGGCACCAAGTAAGCAAAAAGTTCACATCACCGATACCCCCGCAAAGGAGGCTGGCGTATGACAAAGAAACGCTTACTTCGTTTTTCCCCGTACCTGACTTTTCTGTTCTGCTACGGCCTTGTCACGATAGTCGGTCTGATACCCGGGTTGCTGTACGGCAACGAAATGGGCTACTGGCTGCTCGGCTTCTGGTTTATCCTGCCGTGGTCTGCCCTGCTGTGTACGTTTTTCGCAGCGTTTCTCAGACTGCCGCTTTACCCGCTCCTGCCGGTCATAGCCGGTTCGTGGGCGCTCTGGATACCGTGGGTCACGTTCGGCCCGCAGGTCTTTCCGCAGAGCCTTGGTTACGGGCTTATCCCCGCAATCATCGGACTTATCGCGGGCATAGCAGCGCCCCAAGCTGTCAGATGGTATCGGCAGAAACACAACTGATCTATGGCATTCGGTGCGGCTTCGGCCGCACCGTTTTGTCTCTGCATACGGAGTAGATATGGAGAAGATTGAATTACTCGAGGTGCAGTCGCAGCGTCTGTACTTCCGCCGCCTGCGCGCGACCGATCTCGAGCTTGCCTCCTGCGTTCTTCAGAACGCGGAGACCATGGCGGCATGGGACCGGCCGTATGACCGCAGTGATACGCTGGATTTTATCGCGGATATGCTGCGCCGCTACCGCACGGACGGCATCGGCTATGTCGCAGCCTTCGAAAAGCAGACGGACGAGCTGGTGACGCTCTGCGGCCTGCTCGCGGAGCAGCTTGACGGCCGTCCGGCCGTCAGTCTCGGCTGCATCGTGCGCAGCGAAAAGCGCTTTCACGGTTTCGGCAGAGAATGCCTGTCCGCCATGCTCAGCTGCGCGTTCGCGCGGCTCGAGCTCGACCGCGTTGTTTCCTTCATCCGGCTCGACAATGTCGGTGCGCTCCAGACCGCTGCCGCGTTCGGCATGAAGCCGGTCGGCCGCTGCGAGCGCGTCCATGCCGGTCAAGCCGTCCCTCACGCCGTTCTCGAGATGCGCAATCCGCTCGCTGCACCGGACGGCATAAACTGAATACTGCACAAAAAAGCTGTCCTTCCGGAGATGTTATCTCGGAAAGACAGCTTTTTTCGTCAATTCAGTGCTTATGTGAAACGTCAGCTTCGCAGCAGCTTATCTGTACTGCTCCGCCCAAACCGGCGCGCCCGCCTCGAGCGACTTCGGCACATCCAGCACGCGCTGGTTTGCGCTGCCGCGGAAGCGAAGGTCGATGTTCTTCTCCTCCATGAGGAAGCGGCCGTCCACGAGCAGATCAAGCTCGCCGAGCAGCTTTTTGACATAGGGGTCGGAAAGCTGCATCAGCTCCTCAAAGGTGTAACCCGAGTAGGCCATGAGGTGCTTTCCCCTGCTCTTCAGTTCGACCGCCAGACGGTACAGCGGCTCCGCCTTGCAGAACGGCTCGCCGCCCGAAAAGGTCACGCCCTTTACGAACGGGTTTTTGCACATATCCTTCAGCAGCGTATCGAGCGCGATGTCCTGTCCGCCGTCAAAGTCGTGCGTCTGCGGATTGTGGCAGCCGGGACAGCCGTGCGGACAGCCCTGCACGAACAGCGTATAGCGGAAGCCGGGGCCGTCTACAATAGACTCTCCGACCGTTCCCGCGATGCGAATGGTGCCTTCCATTTACGCAGTATGCTCCTTCTCCATCGGGCAGCAGGTGGTGACCGAGTGCTTGACACGGTCGTGCTCCTCCGCGCGCTTGCCATTGTTGAAGCGGTCGAGCGTGCCGACGAGATAGCCCGTGATGCGGCGGATGCGCTCGAAGCCGACACCCTCACCGATAAGCTGCTCCTGCATAACCTGATTGTTCTCCATGACAGACATCCTTTCTATTCCGGGGACAGCGGACTTGCACCTCCGCTGCCGATCATTTTCTCACGATTTTCAGAGTATTTGGCTGACGGTCAGCTTCCTCGTTCGGGTCGCCATGGTAGCCGATCGTCGTGCTGTTGTAATTCTTGTAAAGGCCGAGCTTCTGCAGCCTGGACAGCGGCACGCCCTCGCCCTCACGGCGTCCGCAGCGCGGACATACCTCGCCGATGATGCCGGTATAGCCGCAGACCGGGTCGCGGTCGATCGGATGGTTGATCGCGCCGTAGCCGATGCCGGCTTCCTTCATCGCGCGGACGACCGCCTCGAACGCCTCCAGATTCTGCGTCGGGTCGCCGTCCAGCTCGATGTAGCTGATGTGGCCGCCGTTGGTCAGTTCATGATAAGGCGCCTCGCGCGCGATCTTCTCGAATGCGGAGATCGGATAGTAAACCGGCACATGGAACGAGTTGGTGTAGTAATCGCGGTCGGTAACGCCCGGGATGACACCGTATTTCTCGCGGTCGATCCGGACGAAGCGGCCGGACAGGCCCTCTGCCGGAGTCGCGATCAGCGAGAAATTCAGATGGTACTTCTCACTCGCCTCATCCATGCGCTTGCGCATATGGCCGACGATCTCAAGGCCGAGGTTCTGCGCCTCCTCGCTCTCGCCGTGATGACTGCCGATGAGCGCCTTGAGGCATTCCGCAAGGCCGATGAAGCCGAGCGTCAGCGTGCCGTGTTTCAGCACCTCGCCTACCTCATCGTCCGGGCCGAGCTTCTCGGAGTCGATCCACACGCCCTCGCCCATGAGGAACGGGTAGTTGCGCACGCGCTTAGCGCACTGAATGCGGAAGCGGTCGAGCAGCTGGTCGATGACAAGGTCGATCTTGCGGTCAAGATCCTCGAAGAACCAGTCCAGATCGCCGTGGCTGCGGATCGCGATGCGCGGCAGGTTGACCGACGTGAACGACAGGTTGCCGCGGCCGTAGGTGATCTCGCGGGACGGGTCAACGATGTTGGACATGACGCGCGTGCGGCAGCCCATGTAGCCGACCTCGGTCTCCGGATGACCGGGCTTGTAATATTTCAGATTGAACGGCGCGTCGAGGAACGAGAAGTTCGGGAACATGCGCTTGGCGGAAACGCGGCAGGCGAGCTTGAACAGATCGTAGTTCGGGTCGCCGTCGTTGTAGTTGACGCCTTCCTTGACCTTGAAGATGTGGATCGGGAAGATCGGCGTCTCTCCGTTGCCGAGGCCGGCCTCGGTCGCGAGCAGCAGCTGCTCCATGACCAGACGGCCCTCAGGCGAGGTATCCGTACCGTAGTTGAGCGAGGAGAACGGGATCTGCGCGCCCGCACGGGAGTGCATGGTATTGAGGTTGTGCACCAGAGCCTCCATCGCCTGATAGGTGCCCTTGCGCGTCTCCTTGTCGGCGTACTTGCGCGCGAATTTCATGCACTTCGCGACCGTCTTTTCGTCCATTCTCTCGGAAAGCGCCTTTGCCATCGCCTCGTCATAGCCGTTGTCGCCGGCGAGGCAGGCCCATTTGCCGGTCTCCTGCTCAACGCGCTCGGTCAGTTCTCTTGCATCCACTTCATTGTTGTCGTCCTCGCCGAACACCTCGAGCGCCTTGGCGAGGTTGCTGCGGAACAGCTTGCGGAAGGTCTTGCGCACACCCGGCGCCATGGAGTAATCGAAGTTCGGAACCGACTGGCCGCCGTGCTGATCGTTCTGGTTGGACTGGATCGCGATGCACGCCAGAGCCGCATAGGAGCGGATGTCGTTCGGCTCACGCAGGAAGCCGTGACCGGTCGAAAAGCCGTCGCGGAACAGCTTCAGCAGATCGATCTGGCAGCAGGTGGTGGTCAGCGTGAGAAAATCCAGATCGTGAATGTGGATGTCGCCGTCGCGGTGCGCCGCTGCATGCGCCGAGTCAAGGATGAACATCTCGTAGAACTGCTTTGCGCCCTCCGAGCCGTACTTGAGCATGGTGCCCATCGCGGTATCGCCGTCGATGTTGGCGTTCTCGCGCTTGATGTCGTTCTCGATAGAGGGCTTGAAGGTCAGATCCTCGTAGACCTTCATCAGGCGGGTATTCATCTCACGCACGCGCGTACGCTCGTTGCGGTACAGGATGTATTTCTTCGCGGTGCGGGCGTGGCCGCTCTCGATGAGCACGGTCTCGACCGTGTCCTGAATCTGTTCTACCGTCGGGATTTTCTCGCTGACAGTCTTTTCAAGCTCCTTTTCGACCTGCTCCGCCAGCTCGTGCGCCATCTCGTAATCCTGGCCGCCGACCGACTGCGCCGCGCCGAAGATCGCGTTCGCGATTTTATCCAGGTCAAACGGAGCTGTTCGGCCGTCTCGCTTGATAATCTGCTCTATCATAACCAAAAATCCCTCTCTCATACAAAAACCGCCTTGCGGCGATTACTAAATTTCGTGGTGTTGCCCCGTTTTGTACACCATATATTGTGCTCATTCGGTGCTTGCAAATACTATTGTAAACCGTGAGTCCGCGTCTGTCAAGGGGCGAAAAAATCTTTGGTACTTTTGTAAGAAAAGGATTTTTTTTATTGTACTATCTTCTGAACTTTTATTTTTTTCTTCGGCGCAGGCTGGGGATAACCTGTGATTATAAAACCGCATCATGTGGACAAAGCTGTGGACGGAAAAGGGGAAGGGCATTCTCCGGATGTCCTCCCCCCTTCTGTGTTTGCCTGTGACTGTCAGTCCGCCAGACCGATCGCGTCGGAGACCGGCATGGACAGTATCAGTCCGTGACTGCGCGTCCGGGTTCCCACCGCGCGCATCAGCTCGGTCATGACCTGCTGCTTTTCCGCACTTTTGACAACAAGGAAAACAATTTCCTTTTCCGCCTGTATCTCGATGCCGAAAAAGCGCTTGACTTCGTTTTCCGCGATGCCGCGCGCCGAGATCACCGTACCGCCGCGTGCGCCGGCCTTGCGCGCCGCATCCATCGCGACGTTCGTGTAGCCTCGCTCCATCACGACGGCGACCACATCGAAGCCTGTCTGTTCGCTTTTGTTCATCCGGATCTCCTCCTGTTCGTCCGCCTGCGTCAGCAGGCTGTGCCAGCGGCGTCCAATGCCGCTGACCGGAATGGTGAACGCGATACCGCGTCCCGGGTAGCGCATCTGAAGCTCTTTTCCGAGCCGGTTCAGGATACGCTGCGCCTGTCCGCTCGCCGCGAGACAGAACACGACTGCCTTGGCCGTCTCGCCGATGCCGAGCAGGTCGAGCATTTCCGTGCGCGCCGTACCGTGCGCCATGCACACATAGTCGAGCAGCGTGTGCTCCTCGCGGAACAGGCTGAGTATCTTTTCGCCCTTGCCGACGTCAACGACCGCTACGGCGAACGCAAGGCCGCTCTGCGCGGTCATCTGCGGTGTATGCTCCATCATATCAAGTATCCCCCTCCAGCACGATAATGCTGTCCTCATCGTCCGCAGCGAGCGTTTCCTGCGGCATATCTTTCTGTTTGAAGCGGTAGAGCAGACCGAGCGTCTGTATCGTCAGCAGCGGCGTCATGGCGACCATCGCCACGATGCCGAAGGCATCGGTCAGCACGTTCCCTCCGAGCGCTTCGCAGGCGCCCATCGAGAAGGGCAGCAGGAAGGTCGTTGTCATCGGGCCGGACGCGACGCCGCCCGAGTCGAACGCAATGCCGGTGAATATCTTCGGCACAAAAAACGTCAGCGTGAGCGCGATCAGGTAGCCCGGAATCAGGATATAGTAAATAGAGATGCCCGTGAGCACGCGCATCATCGCCAGTCCCACCGAGCACGCCACACCGATCGACAGGCTGAGCATCATCGCGCGCTGCGAGATACCGCCGTTTGTGATCGTTTCGACCTGTCGGTTGAGCACATGCACTGCCGGCTCGGCAGTGACGAGGAAGTAGCCGATGAGCATGCCGAGCGGAATTAAAATCCAGCTTTTTCCGCTCAATGCAAGCTGCTGTCCGAGATAATGACCGGCCGGCATGAATCCGACATTGACGCCGGTCAGAAACAGCGCCAGACCAACAAAGGTATAGAGAAAACCGATGCCGATTTTCTGGAGCTGAATCTTGTGAAAGCGCTTAAAGATCAGCTGAAATATCGCACAGAATGCAATGACCGGCAGCAGGGCGGAAACGACCTCACGTATGTAGTCCGGCAGCGCATGGACAAATTCCGCTGCGACCTGGCGGGTGTCCTCGAGCTCCGGAACTGCGATCTGCGTATAACCAGCGTCGCCGCCCGAATAAAAAATGCCGAGCAGCAGGACCGCAAGCACGGGGCCGATGCTGCACAGTGCGACTAGGCCGAAGCTGTCATCCTGAGCGTCGCTGTCGCCTCGTATCGAAGCGAGACCAACGCCGAGCGCCATGATGAACGGAACCGTGATCGGGCCGGTCGTAACACCGCCCGAATCGAATGCAACCGATACAAATTCGTTCGGCACAAAGGCGGAAAAGATGAAAACTGCAATATAGAATAGAATGAGCAGAAGAGAAAGCCGTATTTTGAAGATTGTGCGCAGCAGTGCGAGCACGAAGAACAGACCGACGCCGACTGCGACCGTCCAGATCAGCATGCTGTTCGAGATGGACGGAACCTGTCCGGCGAGCACCTGAAGATCCGGTTCGGCGATCGTGATCAGAATGCCGATCAGCAGTGTAATCGCGATGACCACAGCAAGATTTTTTGTCTTCGGCAGCTGTGCGCCGATACCCTCGCCCATCGGTGTCATGGATACATCCGTGCCAAGCGAAAAGAACGCCATGCCGACAATCAGCAGCACGGCGCCTGCAAGGAACAGGACAAGCGTGCCGACCGGCATCGGCGTGATCGTCATGCTGAGTACAAGGACGATCAGCGTGATCGGAAGCACGGAAGATAGAGCTTCCTGAATTTTTTCTCGCAGAATTTTGTTCATTCTCAACCTCCACATTTCAGAGATATACCATTATATCTATTATATACGGAGATCAATACAACGTAAATCGTTAGGGCGTTTTCTTAACAAAAACAAAACACCGATTCGTTTGAATCGGTGTTTTGTGTGCGCGTTGAGTTATCTTCCCGGGCCGTCGCCAGCCAAGTATTGTCACCGTAAATGAGCTTAACTACTGTGTTCGGAATGGGAACAGGTGTACCCTCATCACCATTAACACGCA